>JBOGEW010000033.1:0-5001 GCA_050742075.1 Acidimicrobiia bacterium | reverse complement strand
ACAATGATGCCTTCGCCGAGTTGAACCGTCTCGACCTCACCTGGGAGACAGTCACCGAAGATTCAAATGACTTCGGTGACGGCATCGTGATCCGCACGCAGCCGGGGGCGGGCGAGTTGGTCAGGGCAGGGGACACCATCACCGTCGTGGTCTCGAGCGGGCCCAGCAGGGTCGAGGTGCCTGACCTGTTCGGGCTCACCTTCGATCAGGCCCAACAGTCACTGGAGGACGAAGGGCTCGCTATCGGCGACAACCCGAACGTCACCGGGACCGACAATCCCGACCTCGACGGCCGAATCATCAACCAGACTCCGCCAGCGGGGGCGGAGGTGGACGATGGCTCCACTGTCCAAGTCACCATCGGCCATTTCGAGGAGCCCCCCACCACCAACGGCGGCTAACGGAACCGCCGTTCCCCTCAGGCGCGGAGGAAGTTAGCGAGGAGCTTCTTCCCCTCGGTGGTCATGATGCTCTCAGGGTGGAACTGCACGCCGGTGACGGGATCGCTTTGGTGTCTGAGACCCTGGACGACCCCGTCTTCGCTCCAGGCGACGGGGGTGAGTTCGGCGGGAAGCCTCGTGGTTGCCAGCGAGTGATAGCGAGTGGCGGTGAACGGGTTGTCCAGCCCATCGAAGAGGCCCCGTCCGTCGTGACGGATCTCACTGGTCTTCCCGTGCCGCGGTTCGGGGGCCAGATCGACCTCTCCCCCATAGGCCACGGCGATCGCCTGATGGCCGAGGCATACGCCCAAGGTGGGAACCGTGCTCGAAAAGGTGCGGATGTAGTCGATGGAGAAGCCCGCGTTTTCGGGAATCCCTGGGCCGGGCGAGATCACCAGCCGATCAAAGGGGATTTCCTCCTGTGCCACTGACGGCTTGAGCAGGTCGCTGCGGATCACCACCGGATCGGCGCCGAGCTCACCGAGGTACTGGACAAGGTTGTAGGTGAAGGAGTCGTAGTTGTCGAGGACGAGGACTCGGTTTTTCACCGGCGAGACTTAGCGGAAATTGGTGGTCATAAGGAACCCGACGGCGATAGCGACGAGTCCGCCGATCAGCCAGAACTGGCTCCAGTTGAAGATGAAACGTGCCAGCACCGCCAGCACGCCCAGACCCATGAGACCCGACATCAATGCCACGTACCAAGTAGGACTGGGCTCCTTCGACTTGGCCTTGGTCGCGGCCGCAGTGGCTGCACCGACGCGACTCGGGCCTCGCTTGTTCTTGCGTCGCTTCGACTCAGGCATGGGGCCAGACGCTAGCTGCGCCAGACCGGCTCCATGTCCTCGCGGCAATGGCGTGGGGCAGAGAATTCGACCGCGTTCACGTACTTCAACGTGAGCTCGGCGCCACACACCGAGCAGCGGTAGTCCTGGTCTGCCTCGATCACATCCTCGGGATCGACCTCAGGCGGAGGGGTGCTCAGGGTGCGGATGAAGTACATCGCCACATACCAAATCAGGACTCCGAGGCCAATGGCCAGGAGCAATCGGAGGATTCCCACTGAACCTCGGAGTTAGACCAGTTCGAGAATCGTGGCGTTGGCCATGCCGCCGCCTTCGCACATCGTCTGGAGCCCGTAGCGAGTTCCGGTCCGCTCCATCTCGTGGACCAACGTGGTCATCAGCCGGGCGCCGGAGGCGCCGAGTGGGTGGCCAAGAGCGATCGCCCCGCCGTTGACATTGGTCCGAGCCCAGAGAGCCTCGGGATCGGTGCCGCCGTGCTCGATCCGCCACGCCGCCACGACCGAGGCGAAGGCCTCGCTGACCTCGAGCAAGCCGATCTCGTCGATCGAGAGACCGGCCCGGCTCAATGCCTTCGAAGTTGCGGGGATCGGCCCGGTGAGCATGATCACGGGGTCAACGCCGGCCAGGGCAAATGACACGAACCGCGCTTTCGGCTTGAGGCCCAGCGCCTTAGCTTTCTCTTCGCTCATCACCAGCACTGCCGCCGCCCCGTCAGAGATCTGCGACGAGTTACCGGCGGTGACGGATCCGTCGACCTTGAAGGCGGGCTGGAGGGAGGCAAGCTTCTCAAGAGACGTCTCCCAGCGGATGCCTTCGTCCCTGGTGACCTCTGCCGATCCGGATTCGCCCTTGACCGTCACGGGCACGATCTGGCTCTCGAAACGTCCCCCTTCGGTGGCCCGCGCCGCCCGCTGGTGGGAGTCGAAGCCGATCTGATCGAGGGTTGTCCGGTCGAGGCTCCATTTCTCGTTGATCATCTCGGCCGAAAGGCCTTGGGGGATGAGACCGTGGCTGTAGCGCTCGAGCATGAGCGGACCGAAGGGCATTCCCGGTCCTTGCTGGGCGGTCACCCCCATCGGAATCCGGGTCATCGACTCGATTCCGGCGGCGATCACCACGTCATAGGCGCCAGCGATGACCCCCTGGGCGGCGAAATGAGCAGATTGCTGCGAGGAGCCACACTGGCGGTCGACGGTGGTCCCCACCACCTCCTCAGGAAAGCCCGCGGCCAAAGCGGCGTTGCGGCCGACGTTGAGGCTCTGCTCGCCGGTCTGGGAAACGCAGCCCATGATGACGTCTTCCACGAGCGAGGGGTCGAGGCTGTTGCGCTCGATCAACGCTTTGAGCGGGATCGAAGCCAGGTCGACGGGATGGATGTCCTTGTACTTGCCGTTGCGTTTGGCGACCGGTGTCCGCACCGCGTCGACGATCACTGCATTCGCCATCACTAACACGCTCCTAATCGAAACCTAATGCTCTGTACTGCGGAAAACGCATAGAAATGCATTCGGATTCCGCTCGTGGAGACGATGGGACTTGAACCCACGACTTCCTGCTTGCAAAGCAGGCGCTCTGCCGGGCTGAGCTACGTCCCCGAGGGGACAAATGATAAGCCAGGCGTCAGGTGTCTATCCGCTGCTCTTCCGCTCTCGCCGTTCCAGCTCAGCTTCGGTTGGTTCTTCCAGGGCAAAGGAGCCGATCGGTTACGCCGCCCGCTCGCTTTCCTTGACCGAGGGCGCTTTTTGACCGTTTGTAAGGCCGAATCGCGGCTGCCAGCGACGGCAAGAACGAGACTGTAGAAAGAGATTGCTTGTCGCATCAAGCAACATTGTCGAAGACTCGCCCACGCCGGAGTGCTCTTACTTGAGGGAGGAAACCTTCAGCATGGTCGGTCTCCAGGGCGAGCTAAACGCCCGCTGGCTTGTCGAGCTCTTTGCTCATGTCGACATGACCTGGCTCTACGCTTATTTCGACAAATCCTTGGCTCTCGTAGAGACGACGAGCTGAGGCGTTATCTTCGAAGACGTGCAGGCCAAGCTTCGTCGCCCCACGCTCCCTAGCAAGGATCTCAATCTGATCCAGAGCACTCCGTGCGTGCCCGAAGCCACGGGCCGCCTCGTTGATCTCAATGTCCCAGATGTAGTAGGCACTTGGATCACCGAGTTCGGGACCCACCCATGTCCATCCGACTCTCTGTTGGTCCTCGTTAGCGACGATCCAAAGGAAGTAGTGGCCCCCCGTTTCGAACCCCTGAGGCAGCAGTCGTTCAATGAGTTCGTCCACCTTTCGATTTGCCTCGTCAACCTCAATGCTGTCCGCAACAGCAACCTCACCGGCAAATGCCTGACGTGATTGCTCGAGTTGTCGTACCTTCTCACCGAAGCTCATCGGAACCAACAGGACCACCCGTGGACTGTATCCCGACAATTTCCAGCGTTGCGGGCAGCGCCGGGGACCTGCAACCGGTGGGCCTTTGATCGAGTACGTCGAGCTCGCTGGACTTTCCAAGATGAATCAATTGGGTGCAGTCGCGCGGCGGCACCTCCCAACCAAGCCGCAGGGTTCGCCGGCCCGGCTACTTACCGGGAGTTAGCGGTTCTGCGGGCTTACGCTTCTGCTCGGGCCTCACATCCTCACGGCCATCATGCAGATGTTCCTGGGCCAAGCCGACCGTGGCGAAATCGGGAAGCTGTTTGCCCAGCCCCATGATTTTGACCAGCTGTCCTGTGCTCTTTTGGGGAGCGATGAGAGCGACGCCGCCCGCGAAGGCTTGGTGAGCTTTGATCAGAGAGCGAAAGCCAGTCGTGTCGACGAATTCAAGATCAGCACAGTCAAAAAGCAGATGACTCAGACCTTGATCTTTCAGATAATTGACCTGTGCATCCACCGCACCGGCACTAGCAATGTCCAGCTTGCCGTTGAGAGTGACGAGCCCACAGCAATCCAATTGATGTGATGTCGCTTCCAACCCGTGGAGGTTGATTTTCATAAAACTCCTCCTTGAGCAAGACCCAGAAATTTTAGGGCGACCAACCCGGGCGCGTTCAAGGACGAAAGCTCCCGGATTTGATGGTCCTAAACCAGGTTTACCGCGAGGTTGCTGTCACGGTCAAACGGAAGAACGAGATCAAACCGATCTTTATCCATGCCGCACCAAACCATGCCGCACCAAACCCTCGCCGTGCGTAGCCCTACGGGGTCAGGGCAGTTACGACATAGAGTGCCAACCCCAACCAGCCGAAACTGATCGTCCCTAACTTCACGTTGAAAGCGGCGATTAGAAAGCAGATTACGGCGAGGATCAATAGAACGGTGTCCATAGGCCAACGCTAACAACCGGCTTGGGTGGGCCAGGTATTTCGATGCCAAATCTGGGAACCCTCGACAGGAGATAACTGGACCACGTTCGGTGAGTGCGACCGCCAGATGTGGCCCATGCCCCAACTGTCATTTGGGGCCACCAACTACAATCCCCTGTTTCACGAGGGCCCATAGCTCAGCTCGGTTAGAGCGCGTCCCTGATAAGGACGAGGTCCGTGGTTCAAGTCCACGTGGGCCCACTACTCACTCACCCGGGGAAACACCCAGAAGCGGCCTCGGGATCTGTCGGGTGAATTGACCCATCGGAGTTCGAGGACAGCTACCGCCAACGATTGTTCGACGCAATCGACGACAAGATCGAAGACAACGAGATAGCGGTGGCTCCGGCCGAAGCCGAACCAGCCACCGTCACGAACCTGTTGGATGACCTCAAG
>JBOGEW010000032.1:0-4706 GCA_050742075.1 Acidimicrobiia bacterium | reverse complement strand
GTTCCCGAATCTGCGCCCGAGCACGCACAAGTCCCTGAGGAGGAGAAGGAATTGGTTTCGGTGGGGGCTGGGGAAGCACCGGCCGCCTCGCTTCCCGCCGCACCGGCTCCCACGGCCCCGGAGGCACCGGAGGCTCCGGCACCTGAGGCCCCGGCTTCTGAGGCGCCGCCTACCTCTGGCAATGGTTCGGGCAACGGCAACGGCAGAAGGGCAGGCCTGGTGGCCACCCGGCCGGTCGTCCCCGCCGCGGGCACACCGCAGGGCGTTCGCACCCAACGGCTCCTCACCGTGGTCAAGGCGCGGGCGATCCAGCAGGTCAAGACCGAGCCCACCGACAAGGTCAACACTTGGCCCCATCTGATGCTGGCCGAGTTCTCAGCCCTGCTGGCCGTCACCGGAGTTCTCGTGATCTTGTCGATCATTCTTCAGGCCCCGCTGCTTGATCCGGCCAACTTCAACGCCACCCCCAACCCATCAAAGGCGCCCTGGTACTTCCTCGGCCTTCAGGAACTGCTCTCCTATTTCGACCCCCAGATCGCCGGCGTGACCGTTCCCACCATCGTCGGGTTGCTTGGCTTCATGGCGATTCCTTACGTCGATCGCAATCCGTCGACCAAGCCCTCCGATCGCAAGTTCGCCATCATGCTCTACACCCTTTTCATGGCCGGCTCGGCGACGCTCACGATCTTTGGGGTGCTGTTTCGCGGACGCGGATTCAACTTCGCGTATCCGTGGCAAGACGGTGTGTTCTTTGATGACATCAAGGATTGGGTGCACTTCGAATGAGTCAGACGCTGCTACTGGTCGGCATTGCCGGTGTCGCTCTCCTGGCGGCGCTCGGTGCCTTCGCCATTGCCTGGCGGCGATCGACCGGAGCTCCCTCCTGGCGGGAGGCCGTCTCCGCCGAGACCCGGCGGGCGGACAAGTCGCCTCCACCCGTTGTGGAAGAGCCGGTTTTGGTGGAGCCCACCGGCGAGGTAGTAGAGCTGGCGACAGAAGCCGAAGCTGGGCCGGTGCCGGCGGCGGTGACCGTCACCCACGAACAGCGAGTGGTCGAGGTGTCACCTGAAGAGGCCGGGGTCAGTCGCCGGCAGTTCTTCAACCGGGCGCTAAGCGCGACATTCGGGTCGTTCCTGGCGATCCTCGGGATCGAGCTGCTCGCGTTCATGTGGCCCAAGCTCAAGGGTGGGTTCGGGGCCAGCATCGATGCCGGGGCTCCCGCCGACCTCCTGACGGCAACCCGTACCGCCGACGGCGGAGTAATCCCCGCCTTCATTCCTGAGGCCCGGGCCTACGTCGTTCCCGCCACGGAGACGCTCAGCGCCCAATTCGAGGGTAAGGGCGTGGCCGCAGCCGGCCTGATGGCGCTTTATCAGCGATGCGTCCATCTTGGCTGCCGGGTGCCCTGGTGCGCGACCTCGCAAGGCTTTGAGTGCCCCTGCCACGGCTCCAAGTACGACTCGATCGGCGAGTACTTCGCCGGCCCCGCCCCTCGCAATCTCGACCGCTTCGAGGTGGAGTTGATTGATGAGCGCTTCATCATTCATACCGGCAGCATCATCCAAACCCCACGCGCTCCTTCGCGAACTGTTTCCTATCCGCAGGGGCCCTCCTGCATCGCTCTGGTGGCTGCGGAGGAATGAGCTCAAGTCTGGTCATCACCCTCGCCGTCATAGGCGGCGTGGCCTGGCTCGCCTTTCTCGGTGTGTCGGCTCTCCGTTCCCGAGGGAAAGAGGAGATCCCGCCTAACCAGGCCTCGGGCCGAACCGACGAGGAGCTCGAAACCCGGCGGCTCGAACGGGTGCAGCAGGGAGCAGTGCTCTTCGCCGGCTTCCTGGCGGTGAGCCTCCCTCTCTATTTCCTCGGCGAGGGAGCCCGCCAGGAGAGCTTCGTCGAACAGTTCAGCGAAGAGTCGGTTACTCGCGGCGAGCATCTAGTCGACGAGTTCGGTTGTTTTGATTGCCACGGACCGGGCGGTTCGGGGGGGAGTGCCACGTACATCGAGAAGCGAACCGGGGTAACGACGCAATGGAACGTTCCTTCCCTCGATGACATCTTCTATCGCTACGAGGCCGACGAGGTCAACTACTGGATCACCTTCGGACGGCCCAACACCCCGATGCCGGCATGGGGATTGGCCGGTGGTGGGGCCATGAACGAGAACCAGGTGCAGGACATCGTCAATTATCTGCAATCGATTCAGATCGGCCAACAGGACGCCCTCGCTCGGGTCGGTGCTCGGATCAGCGCCGAGCAGCAGAAACTCGAAAGTGCCGAGACGCTGATGGATGCGGCCATCGCCGAGCAGGCACAATTAGCGGCGACGATCCAGGCGGCAAGCGGGATCGCCGATCAGGCCAAGACCCTGACCGAGGAGATGCGAGACGTCCTCGACGTGGCTGCTTCCGGCATCGACACCGATGGTGACGGTCTTTCCGATGTGGCGGAGACCGACCTCAATGATCTGTCGGCGGAGTTCGCGGCGATCTGGGACCTTCCAGGAATCGAGGCGATCGTGTTCGATCCAGCCAGCGCTTCGTCGAGCGGCCGCCCCGACGAGGAGGTGCTCGACGACCTGTTGGCCGGACTCAACGACCAGATCGAGACCAACCCGCTCCTCGGCTCCTTCGTAGCGCGGATCGAAGCGGCGCAGGCGGCGACTGGCGATGACGGTGACGGCGATGGGATCAGCGACGCGGCCGAAGGAACCATCTCCACTCTGCTTACCGATGCCCTGGCCGCAGTTGGCCCGGATGGGCTCACCGTGCTGGATCTCGATCCCGCCAACCCGGAGTCCGGAGGCGAAGGCGACTTGGTTGTCGCCGAGCGAGGGGTCTCGGCCAATGAGAGCATTGCCTTGCAAACTGAGGTCACCCGGGAGAACGAGGAGCGACTCCTGGGCAATGCTCAAATGGCGCTCGATCACCTCGAGCAGGCCGCGGCCGACCAAAAGTGGCGGATCGACATCGATGGGGTGGCCGCCGGTTTCGATGGCAGCGCTGAGGAGGCGGAACGAGCGGTCTACCTGTTCAATGCCTACTGCGCCCGCTGTCACACCGCCGGCTGGTCGGCAGGGCTTCCTTTTACCCAGGAGGCGGGGTCGGGGGCTCTGGGTCCGGCCCTCTGGGAGGGCAGGCCCAACGTCCAGTTCCTGTCCCATGAAGCGCTGGTCGAGTTCATCACCGAGGGCTCGACGGCGGCCGAGGCCTACGGGGTGAATGGAATCGGCAGCGGTCGCATGCCTGCCTTCGGCCGGGTGTTGAGCATGGAAGACATCGGCCTGATCGCCAGCTATTTGCGAACCGGCAACCTCACCGGACTGGGGGCCGCCGAGCAATGAGAGAGTTCTTCCGCGAGCTGCTGTCGGCCAATCTTTTTGTCACCGGGATCATTCTCACCCTGGCAGCGTTCGCCATCTTCTATGGCACGATCTATCTCCTGCTCTACACCAACACCGGAAGGCGGCTAGGTCTGCTGCTCGCGGGAGCGGGGATCTTTGGATGGCTCACAATCTCTTCGATGCTGTTTGTGATCTACGCCCCCCGCGGTCCTCGCCCGGCCGACATCGAGGGCCTCAATTCCTTCGAGGTCCGCATCATCCCCATCACCTACCTGGTGGTTTCGGCCTCGCTGTTCGTGGGTTTTCTCGTTGCTCTTCGCCAGCACGAAGAGCTCGCCGAAGGCGCCTAACCCCCCTCTGCTTCTCCCCCCGAAGGGGGGGAGTAACGGCGAAGCCGGGGAGGGGGGATTCAGCCTTGACCGTTGGATTGCCGGCCGCGATAAAAACTGAGGATCTGGAGCTCGGTCGACAGGTCGACATTGCGCACCTCTACCGAGGATGGCGGCCGCAGGGCGGCCGGCGCAAAGTTCAGAACCGATCGCACTCCTGACTCGGCCAGCCGCCTCAGCACCTCTGGTGCAGCTTCGGCGGGCGTGGCGATTATGGCGATGGCGAAGCGGCGCGCACGAGCGTCATCTGCCAACCGGTCGAGATGTTTGATCGGATAACCATGGACGGTGTTGCCGACTTTGCGAGGGTCGATGTCGTAAAGGCTCGAGATCGTGAACCCGCGCTCGTCGAAGCCGCCGTATCCCGCCAGAGCCTGGCCGAGATGTCCAGCCCCGACGATCGCCACCCCGACGTTTTCCACCAAACCAAGCTCGCGCCGAAGGGCCGAGCGCAGATGATCGGTCTCATAACCCACTCCGCGGATGCCCTGATGCCCGAGGTAGGAGAGGTCACGCCTTACCTGGGCGGCGCTGACCCCCACCGCTTGAGCGATGTCGTTCGAAGAGACGGTCAGCGAGGCGAGCTCGTCGAGGCCCTGCAGGTAGCGAGCCAAGCGCCCGACCGTGGCCCGCGGAATGTCCTTCACCCACCCAACGGTAACCTCACAAGCGATGCCCGATTCCTCGGTGCTTGTCGTCGGCGGGGGTCCGGCGGGTTCAGCGGCCGCCTATTGGCTGGCCCGTTCCGGTCATCAGGTGACCCTGGTGGAGAAGAAGGAATACCCCCGCGACAAAACGTGTGGCGATGGCCTCACCCCACGCGCGATTTACTGGCTCGACGAGATGGGATTCGATTTCGAGGTTCCCGAGTTTCATCGCATCACCGGGTTGCGTTCGTATGCGGGCAACGAGCTCTTTCTCGAGATGCCATGGCCCGACCATTCGAAATATCCCAACTGGGGCGGGGTTATCCGCCG
>JBOGEW010000031.1:0-3575 GCA_050742075.1 Acidimicrobiia bacterium | reverse complement strand
TACTGGGCGCCCGGGCTTTCGGAGACCCAGCTCAATATCTTCGGACCCGCCATCCTCTTTGCCAAGGTGGGAGTGCTGGTGTTCCTCATGATCTGGTTTCGATGGACCTTCCCCCGGTTCCGTGAGGATCAACTGCAGTCGATCGCCTGGAAGTGGCTGGTCCCGATCTCCCTGGCCAATATCTTGGCCACCGGTGTTCTCAAGGTGATCGCGTGACGAGCAGGCTGCCAACTATTCCCGGCGTGGGAATGGCCAAGGGAATGGTCGTCACGTTCAAGACGATGGTGAAGACCATCTTCATGCCGAAGAAGTATCTCAACACTGTCAACTACCCGGTGGTGAAAGAGACCCTGGTGCCTCGGGCGCGGGGAGTAATCGCCCTCGATCAAGAAGCATGTACGGTTTGCATGCTCTGCGCCCGCAACTGCCCCGATTGGTGCATCTACATCGAAGGGCACAAAGAGGAGAAGCAGCCGGACAAGCCGGGTGGGCGGATCAAAGTGCGGGCGACGCTCGACCGCTTCGACATCGACTACGCCCTTTGCATGTACTGCGGGATCTGCGTCGAGGTCTGTCCCTTCGATGCCCTGTTCTGGTCGCCCGATTACGAGTACTCCGAGCAGGCGATGGGGAAGATGATGCACGACATGGACCGGTTGCAGGACTGGCTCGCCACCGTTCCCCCGCCACCAGAGACGTGAGCGCTGATCGATGAACCTCGGCGACTGGATTTCACAACCCGTCAACTGGATCTTCGCCTTGCTGGCGCTGGCTTCGGCCTACTCAGGAGTGAGGGTCGTCACGTCCCAAAACGTGATCCGGGCGGCGCTCTTCCTGGTGGGAGCTCTCGCCTCTTCCGCCGGGCTGTTCGTACTCCTGTCGGCCGAGTTTGTCGCCCTGACTCTGGTGCTGGTCTATATCGGCGCGGTGATTGTCCTTTTCCTCTTCGGAATCATGATCACCCGCGCTCCTATGGGTCGCGACGTCGCCTTGGACCACAAGCGCCGGGCCCCGGCGGCGATTACCTCCGCTCTCTTGTTCGTCGTTCTCGCTTGGGCCTCGATCCAAGCCTTTTCGACGAGGGAGGTCGCCGGGGTGGGGGAGGCCACCGATACCGGCCTCCTGGGCGAGGCGCTGTTAGGTCGATTCGTGGTCCCCTTCGAAGTCGTCTCCTTCCTCCTCCTGGCCGCCCTAATCGGGGGAATCACCCTGGCTCGCAAGGACCTTTCGCCGGCCGAGGAAGAAGCGCGGGAGGCGACCTGATGCTGGTCAACCAGTTTCTGATCCTGGCCGCCTTGCTCTTCTCGCTCGGGGTCTACGGCTTGCTGGTCCGGCGCAATGCGGTGATGGTGCTCCTGGCGGTAGAGCTGATGCTCAACGCCGTCAACATCAACCTCATCGCCTTCGAGTCGCTCTTACAGACCGAATTGGCGGTGGGTCAGGTGTTCTCGATTTTCGTCATCACCGTCGCCGCCGCCGAGGTGGGTATCGGACTGGCAATCGTCCTGATGATCTTCCGCAACCGGAGCTCGGCCAACGTCGACGACTTCAGCCTGATGCGTCTTTAGCGACTCGCACAAAGCGGCGGTCGGGAATCAGCCAAATAAGTGCTACGACGGCATAGAGGCCGACGGCCACGGCCGGGCTCAGAAATGCCGTGGCGATCGCCACCGTGTAGATCAAGGTGGATACCCAGCCCTTGCTATCTCGTCCCACTGCCTTTGCCACTGTCGAGTCCGGCCCGTTACACCGGATCAGGGCCCTAACCAGGAAGTAGTACGAAATCGCTGCCAGCCACAGCACCGCCCCGAACGCCGCCACCGGCATCGAGGCTAGGCCCGCTTCGGCGAACCATCTGATCACGAACGGGAAGAGCGATAGCCAGAACAGGAGCCCCAGATTCGCCCAGAGCACCGAGCCGTCGATCCGGTTGACGGAGTGGATCAGGTTGTGATGGTTGTTCCAGTAGATCCCGATATGGATGAAGGTGAAGGCGTAGGCAGCTATGAGGGGCAGGCTTTCCGAGAGACCGGCTAGACCCGCAGTTTCGGGCACGTGGAGCTCGAGGACGATGATGGTGATGACGATCGCCAATACGCCATCGGTGATGGTTTCGAGCCGGTTCTTAGTCAAAGGCTTACCTCCCAGGGCGCCTCTTTATACTCGCCAGCCGGTGACGCACGGACCCCGTTCTTGTTCATAGGCGCCCTGGTCGCCTCAGTGGCCGAAGAGGGCCACCACCTATCCGACGGAGGGGCGCTGGCCCAGTACGCCGGAATCCTCCTGGTTCTTCCCTTCATCGCCATGCTGCTCTGCTTCTTCTTCGGCCGCCGCATGCCCCGTCTTGGAGCCGAATTCGCCATCGGAGCGATGGCGATCAACTGGGTGTACGCCCTCGCCCTCTTTGTGCTGAACATCACCCAGGGAGTTGCTCGCGAGGTGCAATTCGAGATTGCCCGGATCGGGGTCCGCAATGGCCAACCCATGGTTTTCGAGCTGGGCTGGGTGGTGGACGGCCTTTCCACGATGATGTTCGTTGTCGTCACCACCGTGGCCCTTCTGGTCTTCATCTATGCGGTCGGCTACATGCACGGCGACGTCCGGGTGCCGACCTTCTTTGCCAACCTCTCGCTTTTCGCGGGAGCGATGTTGGTGCTGGTAGCGGCCCCCAACCTGGTGCAACTGATCATCGGCTGGGAGGGTGTTGGCCTCGCCTCCTACCTGCTGATCGGGCATTACTGGGAGCAGAAGGAGAACTCATCGGCGGCGATGAAGGCCTTCTATGTCAACCGGGTGGCGGATCTCGGTCTGATCATTGGCACCGTCATCCTTGGGCTGACGGTGGGCACCTTCAGGTTCACCGAGATCCTGGCCGCGGCCGATGAGGGACTAGCCGCTCTCGGAGGAGTGGCGGTCGTCGCCGGTCTCTTGATCTTCTTTGGTGCGATGGGCAAGTCAGCCCAGTTTCCGCTTCATGTCTGGCTGCCGGACGCTATGGCTGGACCCACGCCAGTCTCGGCGCTGATGCATGCCGCCACCATGGTGACCGCCGGGGTCTACCTCATTGCCCGCATGTTCCCCTTCTACGAGGGAATGGGAGCTGAGGTACGGACCTGGATCGTCGGAGTTGGAGCGGCCACCCTCTTCATCACCGGGCTGCTGGCGCTGGTGCAGAACGACATCAAACGCGTGCTCGCCTATTCAACTGTCAGCCAGCTCGGCTATATGGTCGCGGCCCTCGGGGCGGGCGGATATACGGCCGGGCTTTTCCACCTCTGGACGCACGCCTTCTTCAAGGCCCTGCTCTTCCTCGGGGCAGGTTCGGTGATCCACGCTGTCCACTCCAACTACATGAGCGACATGGGCGGGTTGCGAAAGCACATGCCCGTCACCTATCGGACGTTCCTCGTGGGGGCGCTCGCCCTCTCTGGGATTCCGCCCCTGGCGGGCTTCTTCTCCAAGGATGAGATCCTCGCCACCTTCAACCATGAGGGTTACACGTTGGTGATGTGGCTCGGGATTTTCGCCGCCTTCATCACCGCCTTCTACACCTTCCGCATGGTTTTCCTCACCTT
>JBOGEW010000030.1:0-3582 GCA_050742075.1 Acidimicrobiia bacterium | reverse complement strand
GGCGAAGGAACTGGTCGATAGCGCTCCTAAGCCCGTCTTGGAAAACGTCGACAAGGCTACGGCCGACAAAGCCAAGGCTCAGCTCGAAGGGGCCGGCGCCACAGTCGAACTGCAGTAGCTGCTCAGCCCGCGAGGAACTCCTTGACGGACTTGGCTTCGCGCTCGCGAAGCTCGACGAAGACTCGGAGCTTCTCGAGGTTCTGAGCTATCGACTTGGCAGCGTGAGGCAACTTGGTTTCGGCGAAGAACGCCTCAACCTCGGCGGCCACCTCCGGTTTTGACAAAGACGGGATGCCCTCGATGGTCCGTCGTTGAGTCATGGTGGGCAGCTTGATGAACTTGTCCCATAGCTTGCGAAGCTCTTGCCAGGCAACGGCGCCGTTGATGCGATTGCCCAAAGTGGCACCGATTACCCACGCCGAATCCTGGGTACGAATGCGACCGTCGAGGCTGGCGCCGACCGTCTCCCGAACCAGGTCGGGGTGATCAAAAGCGGCGAGCGTTCGCAACAGACGCTGTTGCTCATGCGGCGCATTGGTCTTGGGATACAGATCGAGGAGACGGCGATACTCAGCTTCCGCACCGTGGTGCGCCATGACCAATAGGGCCGCTTGGGCGAGTTCGGGATCGACCGAACGGGAGTCGGCGAGGACCTGAGCGGCCAGCACCCGGCAGCGTTCGACCACTGTTTGGTCATTCGCCAACCGACCCAGGGCGGTGACGAGCTGACCCCGCAACCGGCGGGTGAGATCGCTTTCGTCGGGCCGGGCCTCCCAGCCGAGTTCGGCAAAGGCAGGTCCAACCAGGTCTCCGACCCAGGCTTGGAAGGCCGGTCGATCCTCGTCTTCAACGAGATCGTGATTGATCGCTGCCACTCCTCCCAGGACCGAGCCCCAAATCGCCTGCTCCTTCTCGAAGCGGTAGGCCTCGGCCAATCGCATCCAGTCGGCGGCCGATAGCTGGCCGGCGTCGACGAATGCGCCGGCGTCGTCGATGATCGTGAACCGTTCCAAGTCCTCGAGGTCGGAGAGATTGGCGACGATGGCATCGAAGAGTTCCGGTGAGTAGAGAACGCGATAGAACCCGTGCCCACCAGCGTTAGCTACGGCCAGGCTGACCTCGCCGACCTCGAGTGTTCGTTCTTCGTCGCTGAGGATGCTCCTCTCCCAGAAGTCCCCTTTCGGGCCGGTACCTCGCACCTGGAGGGGAACAGGCCAGAGGGTGTCGTCGCTCTCATCGGGCAAGTAGAGGAATCGCCGCTGCAGGAGCTTCAGGCCGGACCCGCTCTTACTCATTTCGATTTGAGGAAACCCGCGCTGATAGATCCAGGGATTCATGATTTTCCCGACATCCGCACTTGAGGCTTCGTCGAGGCCAGTCCAGAGGTCGGCGGTGACGGTGTTGCCGTAGGCATGGCGGCGGAGGTAGTTACCGACACCGGAGCGGAAGGCGTCCTCGCCGATGAACTGTTCGATCATCCGCAGGAGCGAGGAGCCCTTTCCGTAGGTGAGGGCATCGAACATTTCATTCGCTTCGTCAGGGGAGCCGACTTCGAATTCGACCGGCCGGGTCGCTGCCAGCGCATCGACTCCGAAGGCCCACGGGCGATCCACGGCGGCGAATGCGAGCCAGCGCTTCCATTCCGGCCGCATCGCATCCGTAGCTTTGAACTCCATGAAAGAGGCGAAAGCCTCGTTGAGCCAGATCCCGTCCCACCACTTCATGGTCACCAGGTCGCCGAACCACATGTGGGCGAGCTCGTGACCGATGACATCGAGCACACGTAGCAACTCCGATTGTGAGGCGGTTGCTCTGTCGAGCAGCAGGGCGGTCTCGCGATAGGTGATCAACCCGAGGTTCTCCATCGCCCCGAACGCGAAGTCTGGAATAGCGATGTGATCGATCTTGAGCCCGGGATAGGGGATCCCGTAGTAATCCCGTAAGTACCGAAAGCAGAATTGGGCGCATTCGAGGGCAAAGCTCGTCAGCTCCAGCTTTCCGCGCGGGGCGATGATTCGCACCGGCACTCCATCGACGTCGACCGGATCGGTTGCTTCGAAGGGGCCGACGGCAAAGGCGACCAGATAGGTCGACATCTTCATTGTGTCCGCGAACCGCACGGCCACCTTGCCTTCGGTCGATACCTCGCGCCCCACCTCCGGACCGTTCGAGACCGCCAAGAGCTCTTCGGGGACGACCAGGGTGATGCCGAAGACGGCCTTGAGATCCGGCTCGTCCCAGCAAGGAAAAGCGCGGCGGGCATCGGTGGCTTCGAACTGAGTGGTGGCAATGGCCTGCTCAGTTCCCTCGACATCGGTAAACGTCGACTTGTAGAAGCCCACTAGCTGGTCGTTGAGGAGCCCGGTGAACTCCAGAATGAGCTCGCCCGGTCCAGGATCGATGCTTTGGTCGAAGGCCAGGAGGGCCCGTTGGTTCTCGGGCTCATAGGAGACGGTTGCCTCGAGGGTCACGTCGCCTCGACGGAGCCGGGCGCTCGGAATTTCGATTTCGTGAGAGTTGAGAACGATGCTGGCGGTGGGTTCGAGGACCTCGACGCCTACGGTTTCTGAGCCCGAGAAGGTGGCAGATGCGAGGTCGGGGACAAGCGTGATGTCATACCGCGAGGGGACCACCGATCGCGGCAAGCGATAGGGATTGTCAGGCATCCATCGATGTTAGGTGGCGGACCTTTGTGTAATTCCGGTGGCCCAATCGGTGTGAAACGATGTTCCTCGAGGTTGATCGGTCCGCTCGTAGGTGTGGGCGCCGAAGAAGTCGCGTTGGGCCTGGATGAGGTTGGCAGGTAGGTGTGTGGTCCTGAGGCCGTCAAAAAAAGAGAGTCCGCTCGAGAAGGCCGGGATCGGGATGCCATTCCGTACCGCCGTTGCTACCACCCGGCGCCAGGCGTCCTGGTCGGCGCCTACGACCTCCGAGAAGTGAGGGTCGAGGAGAAGGTTTGTCAGCCCGGGTTGACTTCGGAAGGCTCTGGTGATGTCAGAGAGAAGCGCTGCTCTGATGATGCAACCGCCCCTCCATAAGGAGGCGATGCTGGCTGAGTCCAGGTCCCAGCCCAACTCGTCGGAAGCTGCCCGGATCAGCATGAAACCCTGGGCGTAACAAACGACCTTCGTCGCAAGGAGAGCGGTCTCAAGGTCTGACTCATCGATTTCCCCGCCCGGCCTCGGTCCCGTAAGCATCTTCGACGCCGCCACTCGGTCGTCCTTCAATGCCGACAGCGAACGGGCCAGAACCGCTTCGGTGATCACAGTTGTCGGTTGACCAAAGTCGAGCGCGGCATCGACCGTCCATCTTCCCGTGCCCTTTTGCGCGGCCGCGTCAAGCACCTTCTCGATCAGGGGCTCGCCGTCGCTATCGACCTTTTCCAGGATCGTGGCAGTGATGTCGATGAGATAGGAGTTGAGGGGGCCGGTATTCCAGCGTCGAAAGACCGCCGCTGTTTCCGCTACCGATCGTCCTCCGGCGCGGAGGAGGTGGAAGGCCTCGGCTATGGCCTGCATGTCGGCGTACTCGATGCCGTTGTGAACCATCTTGACGAGGTGTCCGGACCCATCGGGACCTACC
>JBOGEW010000029.1:0-3065 GCA_050742075.1 Acidimicrobiia bacterium | reverse complement strand
CAATGGGACCGGCCCCTTCGACTTCGTCGAGTGGAACCAGGGTGAGTCAGTCGAGCTCGACACTTTCGCCGACTACTGGGGCGACGCTCCATCCGTGGAAGGCGTTTCGATCCGGGTCCTGCCGGAGGACACTTCTTTGCTGGCGGCGCTCCAAGCCGGCGAGATCCATCTTGGGATCATCACCAATCCGGCTGTGCTCGAGCAGGCTGCAGCCCCGTTAGTAGTTGAGACTGCCCCCGCCCTGGGCTATTTCCCGTTCTTCCTCAACAGCTCCCGCGGCCCGCTCCAGGAGAAGGCGGTGCGCCAGGCCATATCGTGCGCCATCGATCGCCAGCAACTGATCGACGCCGCTCTCTTTGGCAACGGTGTTGAGACCGGCCCTTACGTCATCGGCGATTTTGCCTCCGATCCCTGGGAAGGCTTGCCTTGTGATGGTCCCGACAAGGAGGTTGCTCGCCAGCTCCTCGCCGACGCCGGCTTCGCCGATGGATTCTCGATCGAAACAATCATCATCACCGGTGAGAGCGAGATCAACATCAACATCGGCCAGAACCTCCAGGCCCAGCTCTCCGAGATCGGGGTCGACCTCCAGCTCGAGCAACTCGAAACCAACGTCTACGTCGATCGCTGGCTGGCGGCCGATTTCGATTCGGCCCTCTCCGAGAACGGCGCCGGACCCGACCCCCACCACACCTACGTCCGCTATTTCACCTCGGAAGGTGTATTCCAGAACGTTGCCGGACTGAGCTCGCCAGAACTCGATGATCTCATCCTGCAGGGTCAGACCACCACCGATCCCGCGGCCCGGGTTGAGATCTATCACGAGATCTCGCGCATCCTTCTGGACGAGTCTCCCTGGGTTTGGCTTTTCCGAGGATTCCGCACGCAGGTGCTCGTGCCCGAGGTCGAGGGTTTCATCTCTCATCCCACGGGATCTCTCAAATCTCTGCGAGGTGTGACTCTCGGCTGATCCCGGCGTCCGTACGAAGCGACGACGTAGGTGGGAGGATCGGTGGCAATGGAGGACGTAGCGCGCCTGCTCACCGGGGCGGTGGACGCAGGGACGGTGCCCGGCGCCGTGGCATTGGTGCGTCTCCAGGGCGAGGTCATCTGGCACGATGCCTTTGGCCTGGCCGCAGCCACGCTCGAGCCACCACGGCCGATGACGCCGGAGACCATTTTCGATCTGGCTTCGGTGACCAAGCCGCTCGTCGGGGCCACGTTGACCCTGGCCCTGGTCGATCGGGGAATCCTCTCCCTCGACCAGGAGATCACCACCGTTCTCCCCGAGCTGGCAAAGGCGCAACGAAAGGGAGTGACGTTCCGGCGCATTCTCTCGCACACGTCGGGCTTGCCAGGGTGGCGACCGCTCTATGTCTGGGCCCGGGACCGAAACGAGATCCTCGGGGTGATTGACCGGCTCGGGTTGGCCACCGACCCGGGCACGCGCTTTGAGTACAGCGACTTGGGCTTTGTCATTCTGGGACTGGCTCTGGAAAGGATTACCGGACGAGGGCTCGAGGAATCGGCTTCTGATCTGGTGTTCGGGCCGCTCGGGATGTCCCGAACCGGATACCTGCCTCCGAGCACGAAGGAGGGATTTGCGGTCACAGAAGAGGGAAACGCGTTCGAAAAGGGGATGGCCGATTGGGCGGGGATGGAGTTCTCGGGGTGGCGGACAGACTTTTATCCAGGTGAGGTGAACGACGGCAACACCCACTATGCGCTGGGTGGAGTGAGCGCTCACGCGGGTGCGTTCTCCAACGCCTCTGACCTGGGCTTGTACGGGGAAATGTGGATTGGCGCCCTGGCGGGGAGAGACTCGCGGGTGCTATCGAAGGGGATTGCTCGCCTTGCCACCTCCGAACAGGCTCCTCATGGAGCGCGTCGGGGACTGGGATGGGATCTAATGAAGACCGGTGGCCCGACCCTGGCCGAGTTGTCCCGCGCCGACGCCGGCTTCTTTCCGCCCGCCGAAACTCCATGGCTTCCCCGCTCCAGTGGTGAGCTGCTCTCCCCTTCATCGTTTGGTCACACCGGATTCACCGGCACCTCGATGTGGATTGACCCCGAACGCGAACTTGTGGCGATCTTGCTGACCAACGCCACCCATCCTCGAGTCGACCTCGGAAAACCTGTCAACTCGCTTCGGGCCCGGTTCCACAATGCGGTTGTCGCCGCGATCGATTCCCAGCCGTGAGGCGCTATCTCCTCCGTCGCCTCGGGGGCTCGCTTATCACCCTGATCGGGGTAGCGATACTGGTATTTCTCCTCCTCAGAGTTCTGCCGGGGGATGAGATCACTGCCCGCTTCGGAATCGAGTCCGGAAGCCTGACCCCGGCGCAAAGGGAATCCCTCGAGCGCTACTACGGACTCGACCAACCGCTGGTGGTCCAGTTCTTCACCTGGTTGGGGAGCGTTGTCTCGGGAAACTTTGGCATTTCGGTAACCAGCGGGAGTTCGGTCGGGAGGCTCATTGCCAGAGCGCTTCCGGTCACGATTGAACTGGCGGTGCTTTCCACGGTGATCGGGTCGGTGTTAGGCGTGGCGGTGGGAGTCATGGCCGCCTCCAACCCCAACGGGCTGCGCGACACGGCGGGTCAGACGTTTGGTCTGCTCGGCCTTGGTATTCCAAACTTTGTGATCGCCTCGGCCATCATCGCGTTCTTGGCTCAGCGTTTCGGCTATTTTCCCGCCGCAGCCAGTTACGTCGACTTTTGGGAAGGTCCCCTGGTCAACCTGCAACAGCAGCTTTACCCCGCCCTTACGCTCGGGGTGGCCCTGGCGGCGGCGACAATGCGAACGACCCGCTCTGCCTTCATCGAAGCTGCGTCGCAAGACTTCGTCCGCACCGCCCGCGGCAAAGGGCTTTCCGATCGCCGGGTGAAGTGGCGCCATGTGCTCGGGAATTCGATGACCCCGGTCGTCACCATTGTCGGAATTCAGTTCGGCTACCTGTTGGGAGGAACGATCATCGTGGAAGAGATCTTTGCCCTCCCCGGGATGGGACGGCTGGTCCTCACCGGCATCTCCCAGCGGGAGTACGCGGTCGTACAGAGCTCGGT
>JBOGEW010000028.1:0-4113 GCA_050742075.1 Acidimicrobiia bacterium | reverse complement strand
GTCCCTGGACGCCGCCTATCCGTGTGGACGTTGCCGTCAGATTTTGAGTGAGTTCGGCACCCGATTGGTCCTAGTAACGACGGGAGACTCAGAAATCAGAGAGCACGGCCTCGACGAGTTGTTGCCTCATCAGTTCAAGCTCTGACAGGTGATCGGCCCCCGGATCTTCTTTCTGATCCTCGACGCCTTCGACCCGGTGCGTTTAACCCCTCGTCTTATGCCCAATCTCTGGCGGTGGGCGAACGCCGACGGGGCGGCCACAGGAACGGGCTGGTCGGTGATGGCGTCATGCACCTATCCGAATCACGCCAGTTTTGTCACCGGCGTTGCGCCCGTTCGACACGGCATCTGGGCTAACCATGTCATACGCCAGGGCACGGTGTCGGGGGCCTGGGAGGCGGGCCCGCTGGCGCCAACCCTGTTCGATCGATACGGGTCTGAAGCAGTTGCGATTCTCGGCGACCATCACCTGGTGGGGGTAATGGGGGCGAGAGGGGCGGCATCGCATTGGCCACGTGACGGAAACCTGACGCCCGATATTGCTCTCGATCCTCTGGGCTACCCGGCTGACGACGCGGTTGTTCCTCATTTGGTCGAAGCACTGGGCACCTTGGCGCGGCTGATCGTTGGCTACTTCGGATCGATCGACACCTATTCGCACATCTACGGACCAGCCTCCTCAGAGGCCGAGGATGCGTATCGAAGGGTCGACGACCGCATTGCCCACCTCGATTCCGCGATCGAATGGAACGAGACGGTCATCGTGGTGGTGAGTGATCACGTCCAGGACGAAGCCGCCGATCGTCCGGGGATCGATCTGCGATCTGCGGTCGGAGGAGAGGCGATCGTGATCGACGAAGGAAGCGCAGCTCTGGTGGGCCCTCTGTCAAACCCCGCAGTTCTTGATGAGATCGAGGGCGTGGAGGGTTGGACACAGTTGGCCGACGGGAACGTCCTCGCCTGGTGCGAGCCCAGCCGCTATTTCGGACCCTTTGAGTCACCACTTTTGAGAGGAGTCCACGGCGGGGCCCACACCCGTACCCAACTGGCCATGGTCAGCGGTGGTCACGCGGCGCGCAGTCGTCTCACGGCGATGGTCAACGCCGGACCGGTCCCAGCTGAAGCCTGGGCCGGTGCGATCTCATCCATTCTTGCGTAGATCTGCCCCCCTAATCCCGGGGGTTTCTACGCAAGAATGAATTAACGGGCTTCGAGGGCCCCGATCAACTTGGGCAGGACCTTGTGAACATCGCCGACAACGCCGAGATCAGCGATCGTGAAGATCGGGGCATCGGCATCTTTGTTGATGGCGATGATCACTTTCGAGTCCTTCATCCCCACCAGATGCTGCATCGCCCCGGAGATGCCACAGGCGATGTAGACGTCGGGCTTGACCGTCTTCCCGGTTTGACCGACCTGCTTGGCATAGGGCACCCAGCCGGCGTCGACGATGGCGCGGGTCGCTCCGGTGGCGGCTCCGAGCAGCTTCCCCAGCCGTTCGATCAGCTCGTAGTTCTCGGCTGAACCGAGGCCACGCCCACCGGACACGATGACTGCCGCTTCCTCGAGCTTGGGGCCCACCCGTTCTTCGACGTGAGTCCCCGTCACCTTGGCTCCTGCTCTACCCGCATCGGGAAGGTCGAGCTTGGTCACCTGGGGCGCCCCGCCCCCAGAGGGCTCGGCCACAAATGATTTCGGACGGAGGAGGATGAGCTTGGGTCCTGGCGATGTGATCTCGGCCTCGGCGATCTGGCTGCCACCGAAGATCTCATGGTTGGTGGAACCATCGGCGGTGACGTCGATGGCGTTCGAAAGCACCGGTGCCCCGATGCGCGCCGCCAAGCGTCCGGCCACGTCGCGATCGTCGTATGCCTGGCCGAACAGGATGAGATCCGGTTTCTCCGACTCGAGACGTTGCGCCATGGCACGGGCAACGGGTGCTGCCACCAGGTTGTCTTCCGGGTCGACGTGGAGGACCATTGTGGCTCCGTATTCGCCCAGGCGGGCGAAGGCCTCATCGGAACCGGTTCCTGCGTAAACCGCGGTGACGTTCCCGAGCTGGCGGGCCTTGGTCAGGATCTCCAACGCCAATGGAGTGGGAGTCCCATCGAACTCGCGGACAAAAACCCAGACCTCGGGCATCTCAAATCACCTTCTTCTGGACGAGGAGCTCGACGATCTTTTGGTGGGCTTCACCATCGTCTTCGATCGTGGCGCCGCCGGTCCGGGCGGGTGCATCGGTGATCGAACGCACCTTCTGATCGATGTCCGCCCCGACTGACAGATCTGCCAGGGTGAGATTGTCGACCGGCTTTTTCTTGGCCTCCATGATTCCTTTGAACGTCGGATAGCGAGGCTCGACCACGCCCGCGGTGACTGAGACCAAAGCCGGGAGGCTTGCCTCGACCACCTCGTATCCGGTCGCCGTCTGGCGGTGAATGGTCACTTTCCCATCGCCTACTTGGACTTCGGTGGCATAGGTGAGGGCGGGCACATCGAGCAATTCGGCCACCATCTGCGGCACAACTCCGGAGTAGCCGTCGGTTGACTCCGTCCCGGCGATCACTAGATCGAATCCTTCCCTGGCGATGGCGGCTGCCAGTACCCGGGCCGTCAGCAAAGCGTCCGATCCCCGGAGCGATGGATCGTCGATGACGATGGCCTTCTCGGCTCCCATCGCCAGCGCCTGACGTAAACCCTGCATGGATCCAGCTGGACCCATGGAGACCACCGTGACGCCACCTCTCGAGCTCTGCGCCAGCTGCAGCCCCATCTCGACGCCGTAGCGATCAGTGTCGTCGAGCACCTGGTCGGAGGGCCGCACCAGCCAGTGACTGTCCGGTTCGAGCTTGTATGGCGTGGCGGGGTCGGGGATCTGTTTGGCGCAGACAACGATTCGCATCGAGCCTCCTCGGCAAGCGGATTTGTGGTCGGCGCTCGATCGTAACGAGAGTGGACGACCCTCATGTCCGCCGTCTTCGCACTGCTGGCTTCACTGATCTACGGCGCTGCCGATTTCTATGGTGGCGTTGCGGCTCGGCGGGTGTCCACGATCGCCGTCGTCTTCTGGTCCCAGCTGGTGGGTCTTGTCTTCGGGGTGGCGGTGTCCTTGCTCTTTCCAGCTGCTTTTCTCCAGACGTCCGACCTGGTTTGGGGGGCGATTGCCGGGATTGTCGGCACCGGTGGGATCTACGCGCTCTACCAGGGCCTGGCGCGCGGTCGGATGAGCGTGGTCTCGCCACTGGCTGCCCTGCTTTCCGCCCTCATCCCCCTGGGTCTTGGCCTCTCGATGGGAGAGCGCCCCCTCCCGCTGGAGTGGATCGGGGTTCTGCTGGCGCTCCCTGCCATCTGGCTCGTGGCATCCGGCGTCAGTGAGAGCGCCGAATCCAGCGGTGGGGTTGGTCACGGAATTCTGGCAGGGCTCGGCTTCGGCCTCTACTTCGTGGCCCTGGCCCAGACCACAGACGGTGCAGGTTTCTGGCCCCTGGTCGCCTCTCGCGCGGCGTCGTCGTTGGTGATGGCCTTTGCGCTCTTGGCCCGACGGGTACCTTCACCGCCGAGTGGGACGCGGCTGCTGGTAGTGCTTGTGGGGATTGGCGATATCGCCGCCAACGTTTTCCTTCTGCTTGCTTTCCGCTCGGGCCTCTTGACGCTCGTGTCGGTGTTGGCATCGCTCTATCCCGCCATCACCGTCCTCCTGGCCGTCTTGATTCTCAAAGAACCAATCGCCTGGCGTCAGAGACTTGGCCTGGGCTTGGCGATGGCCGCGGTCGCTCTCATCGCCCTCTAGCCATCGATCCGATCGATCACTAGGGGAGAGACCTCCGGCTTTTCAGGCTCGATCCTGGTCGCGCGGTCGAGTACCGAGAGCGACTCCTCCAGGCGCGCCGGATGGCGATAGAGGAGAGTCAGCAACGGCTCGCCCTCGTCGACTGGATCTCCCACTTTGCGGTGGATCCGGATCCCCACCGAGGGGTCGATCGTGTCCTCCTTGCGCTCTCGACCGGCGCCGAGCCGCATGGCGGCGGTGCCGATCCGCCGCGCATCGAGGCTGGTCAAGAACCCGGTCTTCCCGGCCGTGACCTCAGACTGGTGCGGCGCCTGGGGGAGAAC
>JBOGEW010000027.1:0-4402 GCA_050742075.1 Acidimicrobiia bacterium | reverse complement strand
GCCTCCGGCGGTACTCCCCCCTTCGGGGGGAGAAACAACGTCTTTGTGTTTCCTCCCCCAGCGAGCGTTGGGAGAGACATTCGGCTATACGGCGGTGTTCCCCTTAAGGAAGAGACACTCAGGTATCTGAAGTCTGATGGGTGATATCTAATGCCTCAGGGACCTCTGAGGCGTCATGGAACCGGGGATCGGTGCGCATCAGAGCCGACATCTGCCGGCGGAGCGCCACCGGTGCGTTCCGCACTCCCATCGATACGGCGAACGCGGGGTCGTTGTCGGTCGTGATGACCAACTCTTCGCCTTCGGACAAGAGGTGAAATCCGTCGTCCTGGGCGCGGATGTTGAGTTTCTCGATTGGCCAGTGTCCGATTTCGATCTCATCGGTGCCAATACGAAGTTCCTTTTCATCCGTTAGGTCAATCGTGACCCGAACCGGCGGCGAGAAATCGCCGGACAATCTCAGCAGCCCGTCGTAGTGCTCCATGCGTCGACAAACTAGGCGAATTGGGCGAAGCGGGTAGGGTTTTCTTTCGCTAACTGGCGAGGAAAAGCGCTGGCTCGGCGAGGTTCTCGAGCAACACCGACATGAAGCGACGGCCCTGTCCTCCGTCGATCACCCGGTGGTCGTACGAGAGGGAGAGGGGCATCATCGGAGCAACCCCGACCTTGCCACCTTCGGCCACCGCTCGGTCCGCCGCCCGACCAACGGAAAGGATCGAAGTCGTGCCGGGAGGAATGATCGGAGTCCCGTAGCCGCCCCCAATGGCTCCGATGTTCGAGATGGTGAAGGTCTGGCCGGTGACCTCGTCGGGGCTGAGCTTGCGACCCTTGGAGCGTTCAGCCAAGCGCCTGATGTCAGCCGCGGTCTCGAGAAGAGTTCGCGTGTCAGCTGCCTTGATCACTGCCACCAGGAGACCGTCGGGGGTGTCGACGGCCACCCCGATGTCGTAATGCCCGTAGACCACCAGATCATCGCCGTCGATCGAAGCGTTGAATTCGGGAAACTGCGAGAGGGCCGGGAGCACGGCCTTGATGATCAAAGCCTCCAACGGAATCTTCACTGCGTGGCGAGTTTCTAACGCCTGGCGGGCGGTGAGCAATCTTCCGGCGGGGGCTTCGTCGAAAGTGGTGACATGGGGAATCTCCTTCCACGATCGACTCATGTTCGAGGCGATCGTGCGGCGCAGTTTCGACATCGGGCGCCGCTCGCCATCACGGATGACCGGCAAAGGCGGGAGACCGGGCGCTTCCGGCAATTCGACCTCGCCACCGGCGGCCGCCTCGGCAGCGGCAACGACATCTTCGCGGGTGACGCGGCCATCAGCCCCGGAGCCTTTGATTTCGCCGAGATCGACTCCCAGGTCTTTGGCTAGTTTGCGGACCAGGGGCAAAGCCTTGGTAGCTCCGAGGGCTCCTTCGACCCGGTCGCCTCTGGGGCGAGAAACCGCACCCCCCTCCCCGCCTTCGGCGGTACTCCCCCCTACGGGGGGAGCAACCCCGCCCCCCTCTCCGCCTGTTTCTCCCCCCAGCGAGCGAAGCGAGTGTTGGGAGGAGTGGTCCGAAGGGCCGAGGGGGGTAGCGGAACTCCCCCCTGCGGGGGGAGAAACTACCCGCGGGCCGAGATCGACTGCCTCCTCGCTGATCCGACCAACAATGGGCGGGGCATTGTTCTTTGGTGCCTCTGGCATACCCTCGTCGGTGGCCATCTCCTCTTCGACCTGATCGAGCCAGGCCTCGGTTTCCGGGTCGGCTGTGGCGGTCCAGGTTTCCCCAATTTCCCCGACGACGACCAGGATCTCACCGACCGGAAGGGTCTCCCCCTCGCTGGCGCCGTGATGGAGGACCACGCCTCCATACGGTGAAGGGATCTCGACCACCGCCTTGTCGGTCTCCACTTCGACCACCGGTTGATCGACCTTGACCGGCTCTCCCACCGCGATGAGCCAGCGCACTATTTCCGCCTCGGTGAGCCCTTCGCCAATATCGGGGAGTCGAAATTCCTTGGCCATCAGACCTCCATTGTCTGGGTGGCGACGGCGGCGATCCTGGTGGCCGCCGGCAGATAATGATGCTCGGACCTCTTCAAGGGAAACACCGTGTCCCAACCGGTCACCCGCCGGATAGGAGCGGCGAGATCGAAGAGGCAGTTCTCTTGCAGGAGTGCCGCCACTTCCGCTCCGAACCCGCCGGTGCGAGGTGCTTCGTGAACGATCACCGCTCGACCGGTCCGCTTCACGGAGTCGGTCAAGGTCCCAAGGTCGAGCGGCACCAGCGACCGCAGGTCGATGATCTCGGCGGAGATGCCGTCCTTTTCGAGCAGAGTGGCGGCTTCCCTCGTCTCTTTCGTCATCGCCCCCCACGTGATCAAGGTGACGTCGTCTCCTACCCGCTCAACCCTGGCTTCGCCTAGGGGCTGGGTCAGCCAACCCTCAGGGACCTCCTCTTTCACTGCCCGGTAGAGGCGAATTGGCTCGAGAAAGATCACCGGGTCGGGATCCTCGATGGCAGCGAGGAGCATTCCTTTGGCGTCGTAGGGCGTGGCGGGAACGACGACTTTCAGACCCGGGACATGCGTGTAGATAGCCTCCATCGATTCCGAATGGTGCTCGGCCGCGCCGATCCCCCCGCCGTAAGGGATGCGGATGACGAGAGGGGCGTGGAAACGATGCCGGGAACGATTGCGGATCCGAGCCACGTGGTTGACAACCTGGTCATAGGCGGGATACGAAAAACCCATGAACTGCAGCTCCAACACAGGTTTGAGCCCCCCCACCGCCATGCCGAACCCAACGCCGACGATCCCCGACTCGGCCACCGGAGAGTCAATTACTCGCTCGGCACCGTGACGCTCCCTGAGCCCGTCGGTGACCCGGAACACTCCGCCGGTACGACCGACATCCTCTCCCATCACGACAACGTCGGAGTCCTTGGCCAGAGCTAGGTCGAGAGCATCGTTGATCGCCTGGGCGATGTTGCGCACCGTCACTGCTGTGTCGCCTCGACCCGCTGAGCCATCAGATGCGGCGGAAGACTCTCGAACATGGCATCGAAGATCTCGCCCGGGCCGAAAGGCGTCATTCCTTCCGCTCTCTCTATCGCCAGATCAACCTCGCTGCCGGCTTCCGATTCAATTTGCTGTTGCCACTGCTCGGACCATTCATTTCGCTCCGACAGAAAGAGGCGTACCCGCTCCAAAGGATCGCGGCGTCGCCATTCGTCGGTCAGGCCGGCCTCCCGGTACCGACCGGGGTCGTCGGAGGTGGTGTGGGGTCCAAGGCGGTAGGTCACGCCCTCGATCAGGGTGGGACCACCTCCCCGCCGAGCGCGATCGACCGCCTCCCTGGTCGCGTGATAGACCCCGAGCAAGTCGTTCCCGTCGATCTGCACTCCTGGCATGCCGTAGGCGATCGCCTTCTGGGCGATGGTCTCCGACCTGGTTTGCTCTTCCCGGGGGAGGGAGATTGCCCATCCGTTGTTCTGACAGAAAAAGACGCAGGGGAGGGAGAAGACGGCCGCGAAGTTCATGGCCTCGTGAAAATCGCCCTCGGAGGTGGCACCGTCGCCGAAGTAGGTGATGGCGATCCGCGACTCACCTTTCAACTTGGCGGCCCAGGCCAGTCCGACGGCGTGGACCATGTGACCGCCCACAGTTATCGATGGAGGCAGGACCGGGACATGCTCGGGGGGCGAACCGCCCCGCTCGTCGCCCGTGCGTCCGGCGAAGAGAAGTTCCAACGGGTAACCCTGCATCCACATGGCCGCTCCATCGCGATAGGTCGCAGCCATCCAATCGTCTGGATGGAGGGCGGCCGCACTGCCTACCTGGGCCGCCTCCTGGCCCTCAAAAGGGGCATAGGTGGCGAGCCTCCCTTGCTTCTGCAAAGCCGTCCCCTTCCGGTCGTATGTGCGAGCGAAAACCATCGCCCGGTACAGCCGCCGGACCATCTCCACCTCCAATGGGGACTCCTGATTGAGGGCTCCCGAGGGCGTGAGGATCTGAAACATGTAGTGGACTGAGCGTACCCGCTATACGGAAACTCTCTCTCGGCCGTAAAGCTCTTCGAGTTCCTCGGGGGTCATCAACACGGTCCGAGCCTTGGATCCCTCCGACGGTCCGACGATCCCTCGCTGTTCGAGGATGTCCATCACCCGCCCGGCGCGGGCAAAGCCGATCCTGAGCTTGCGTTGCAACATCGATGTCGAGCCCAGCTGGCTGCGGACGATGAGATCCATCGCTTGGCGCACGACTTGCTCCTCGTCGTCGTCGTACTCCGCGGCCGCCGCGGCCGCCTCGGCTGCCTTCTCGACCACGGCGTCCTGATACTCGGCTTCACGCTGGCGCTTGGTCCAATCGACGATCGCCTGAACCTCTTCCTCGCTCACCCAGGCACCCTGGAATCGC
>JBOGEW010000026.1:0-3325 GCA_050742075.1 Acidimicrobiia bacterium | reverse complement strand
GGTGTGGGCACCGAGGTGGACAAGGTCGAAACCGTCGTGGGAATCGACCAGGCGGACGAGCTCGCCTCCCGCATAGCCGCTCGCCCCAAAGATGGCGGTTCTGATCGACATTAGACTCTATTATACGCATATGCGCATGACCCCCCGGGTCGTCAGTCGTTGCGCGTCTCCCACCACTCCTTCACCATGGCCAGCGCCTCCTCCTCGGTAAACGGCCCCTCCTCGATCCGGCGTTCGTAGAGGAGGTCCATGATCTCTCCCACCACTGGCCCTGGCTTGATGTCGAGAAACTCCATCACCTGGTGACCGTCGATCGGAGGTCGCAAGGCATCGAGCGCCTCCCGCTTCCGCAGCTCGGCAATCCTCTCCTCCAGCTCGTCGATTCGCTGGCCGATGGCGGCGGCCTTGCGCGGGTTGGCCGTGGTCACATCGCATCGCACCAACTCGTTGAGCGGCCCAAGTAGGTGTCCGGCGTCGCGCACATAGCGGCGTACGGCGGCATCGGTCCAGCCCATCTTCAGCGTGTGGGGTCGCAAATGGAGAAAGACGAGACGGGAGACGTCATCGACAATTTCCCGGGGATATCGCAATGCCCTCAACCGCTCCCTCGCCATTCGCTGCCCGACAACTTCGTGATGGTGGAAGCTCACCCCTTCTGGTCCGAAGTCCCGAGTATCCGGTTTGCCGACGTCGTGAAGCAGGGCCCCTAAGCGCAGGACGAGTTCGGGCTGGGTTTTGTCAACCACCGCCAGGGTGTGGGCCAGCACGTCCTTGTGTTGATGAACCGGATCCTGCTCCATCGCCAGGGCGTCGAGCTCGGGGAGAAAACGTCCCGAGAGACCGGCTTTGACGACCTCAAGGAGAGCCTCTCCGGGAAGCGGAGCGAGTAGGAGACGCGAGAGTTCGTCGCGAATCCTCTCGGCAGAGACGATTCCGAGTCGCGGGGCCAGGCGATGGGCGGCCTCCCGCACTCGATCTTCGATAGCGAAGCCCAAAGTGGCTTGAAAACGAAAGAGGCGGAGCATCCGGAGCGGGTCGTCGGTAAACGAGATATCTGGATCGAGGGGTGTGTCGAGGCGCTCGGCACCAAGATCGGCCAAACCTCCGAACGGGTCGATGGCCTCGAGCTCTGGCAGACGCAGGGCGATCGCGTTGACGGTGAAATCGCGCCGAGAGAGATCTTCTTCGAGGTCGTTGGAAAAAGACACGACGGGCTTACGACTGTCGTCCCGGTAGATCTCGGAACGAAACGTGGTGATTTCTGCTTCGAGATCGTCCTTTCGGAGCCCGATGGTCCCGAAGGCCTCACCCACTCGATAGACCGCGTCGGCCCAGGGATCGACGATGGCCCTGATCTGCTCGGGTCTGGCATCCGTGGTGAAGTCGAGATCGGTATGAGGTCTCTCGAGCAAGGCGTCGCGAACGGACCCGCCCACCAGAAAGAGGGAATGACCAGCGGCGGTAAAGCGCCCAGCCAACTCGAAACTCGGGCTGCCCGGCTTCACCAGCCAGGAAAGCCGGTTGGGGGTCATTGCCCACCGAGATTAGAAGAGGGCATTTGAACGCCTGAGCGCCGTTGTTGGTGATCTCGCCCTACGAGCACCGGCTCAAGGGAGGTTGGGGCTGAACCGATACAACCAGCATCCCTCGGATCAAAGGAACTCGTTAATCGTGGATATGGCAATTGAGGAACTGCTCCATCGGGCAGTCTCGGCGGGAGCGTCTGATCTACACCTCAAAGTCGGCTCTCCACCGGTGGTGCGCGTCGCCGGAGAATTGAGACGTCTCCACGGATTGCCGAGCCTTCGTCCCGACGACACCGAGACCTTCGCCCAGTCGATCTTCACCCAAAGGGCAGTCAAGGAATTCAAAGAGAAGGGCGACGCCGACTTTGCCTTCGGCCGACCCGAGCTTGGGCGTTTTCGGGTGACAGCCTTTCGTCAACGGGGCTCGATCAGCCTGGTTATGCGTCGGGTGCCCAACGACACGGTCTCGTTTGAAGAGTTGGGACTCCCTCCAATCTTGCGTCGGCTCTCCAATGAGCAGATGGGTTTGCTCCTCGTCACCGGGCCCTCCGGCTCGGGAAAGACATCGACGATGTCGGCGATGCTCGACCACATCAACAGCACCAGGCCGGTATCGATCGTGACGGTTGAGAATCCCATCGAAGTGCTCCATCCGGACAAGATGGCAATCGTCGCTCAGCGCGAGGTGGGCGTCGACACCGCGACATTCGCCGAAGCAATCGAGCGAGCTGTCCGCCAGGACGCCGATGTGATTGCTATCTCCCACATCGATGACTACGAGACCGCCCGGGCGGCGATTGGCGCGGCCGAGACCGGCCACCTGGTCATCTCGTCCATGCACACCGTCGATCCCGCCGACACCATCACCCGCCTGGTGGGCTACTACCCGGTGCCGGAGCAAGCGCTCGCCCGCCGCCAGCTATCCGCCCATCTCAAAGCGATTCTCAGCCAGCGTCTGCTCGAGACCGCCGACGGCGGCTCACGGGCTCTGGCGACCGAGCTATTGACCAACAACGAGCGGGTCCGCGATCGCATCGTCGACGGCAACCTCACTGGCACGATCGACGAGGTCTTGAAGGAGTCCGAATTCAGCGGCATGCACACCTTTGACCAGACCCTGCAATCACTGGTCCTGACTCGAAGGATCTCGGTCCGCTCAGCCCTCCCCCATTCCCGCAACCCCCACGAGCTCCGCGCTCGCGCGCTGGAGGCCGGCCTCGAGCTCTAGGTCGTCGCGGAGGTCCACGGCAAAATTGTGCCGGGAGGATTGGACCGGGTAACACCGGTGATCTGAGTGACGCCGTGGGGCAGAGCCAGGCTGTCGCTGTTGGAGCATCCCCCGTCCGATTCCGGCTGGTAGGTCGTGGTGCACGTCTCAGCCCGGTACTCGACACCATCGGTGGTGACACCGCTCGGGTTCGACCAAATCACCGCCACCGGCTCGGCGTCGCAACGACAGAACGCCTCGGTCCAGGTCATCATCGCAATCAGTCGATCTCCCAGACCGTGGAGGCTGCGGACGTGCCGCTCCTCCCCGGTACTGAGATCGGTGATCGCTCCCCGCCACCAGCCCGAGCCGAGGTCGGTATCGACCCCGATGCTCAACCGGTAGGAGCTTCCCTCGACCCAGCGATAGGCCCGGGTGTGAGGATTGTCCGTGGGGGAAGGTAAATCAGCGGCGGTGCCAGAGAGGATCGTTCCCTGCGCGTCATAGCCACCCCAGTTCACCGCGGTTCCTCCCGGGTACTGCTCGTGCCACTGCAACCCAAGATGGGCCCCGCCGCTGATCCCTTCCGGTC
>JBOGEW010000025.1:0-4750 GCA_050742075.1 Acidimicrobiia bacterium | reverse complement strand
GTGGGGATCGGGGTCGTCAACGGGATCGCCTCCTTCGTATTGTCCGAGGAAGCGATCGTCGTGGCGGTTTGGGTCGTGATGGGCGCCGGCTTCGCGGTGTTGTCCTGGATCGATCGGCAGCCTCTGGCAGCTTCGTTGTTTGCTGCTCTTTCGGCCCTCGCCCTGGTTCTCGGCATCACCACCGAGGACACCTTTGAACTGTATCCGGTGCTGGCCCTGATCTTCACCTTTGCGACCGCCGGCACCGCCGTTGGTCTTTGGCTGTGGGCCCGCCGACCGTGACGCACCCGACCCGCGCTCTCGACGAAGTCATCCACCAGAAGAACCGGCTGGGGATCCTGGCGGTACTGGCCGAGGCCGACTTCGCCGACTTCAACTACCTGAAGGAGGTGCTCGACCTCACCGACGGCAACCTCAGTCGCCATCTCCAAGTACTAGAGGAGTCTGGGTTGGTCTCGATCAAGAAAGGCTTCGAAGGACGCAAAACGAGAACGGTGGTGAAAGCGACCCGTCAGGGCCGCAAAGCCCTCGGAGAACACTTGCGAGCAATGCAACAACTGATTGATCGCGTAGGACAGAAGGAGAGATCGCGATGACCGACGTTATGGTGGCCAAGGGGCTGGCCAAGAGTTTCGGTGACCTGGTGGCCGTTGATGGAGTCGGATTCACCATCAGCCAGGGCGAAACCTATGGACTACTGGGGCCCAACGGCGCCGGGAAGACCACCACTATTTCGATGATCGCCGGCCTGTTGGAGGCCGACGAGGGCGAGGTGCGGGTCGGAGGCGAGCTGATCAGCCCGAAGTCCGTGGCGCCGAAGCGCCGGATGGGATTGGTTCCCCAGGAGCTGGCCATCTATCCCGACCTGACTGCCCGGGAAAACCTCGAGTTCTTCGGACGTCTGTACGGGATGGCAGGAGCCGACCTGGCCCGGCGAGCAGAGCGGGTTCTGGAGGTGGTCGGGCTCGACGAGCGACAAAGAGATCTCACCAAGGAGTTCTCCGGCGGGATGAAGCGCCGGCTCAACATCGGCATCGGCCTCCTTCACAATCCCGAGTTGCTGATCCTCGACGAGCCGACCGTGGGGGTCGACCCGCAGTCCCGCAACGCCATCCTCGAAGCTGTGGAGGAACTGTCGTCGGCCGGTATCGCCGTCCTCTACACGACGCACTACATGGAAGAGGCCGAGCGCCTCTGTGATCGGGTCGGGATCATCGATCAGGGGAGAATCATCGCCGAAGGCACCCGCCGCGAATTGGTGGAGCTGGTCGGGGAGAAGGATCGAGTCACGATCACCGGCACCGGTTCGCTCTCGGAGGTGGTGCGGCGTCTTTCCTCCGGGGAAGGAGTTGCCGAAGCTGGCGAGAGCGAATCGGGCGTGACCCTGCTGGTGGAGGACTCGAGCGCCCACCTGGCAGCCATTTTGTCGAGAGCGGCGGAAGCTGGCATGGCGGTCTCTGGTGTCGACATCGAGCAACCCGATCTCGAGGCGGTGTTCCTTCATCTGACCGGGAAGGCATTGCGGGACGTATGAGGAACATCTTCTGGATCGCGGCAAAGGACTTGAAGCTGCGGGTTCGGGACAAGTCCGTTTTCATCATCGGTCTGATCGCTCCGCTCGCTCTCGCCTTCATCTTCAACACCGTATTCGGTTCGGCGTTCGGCGACTCCGGAACCTTTGCCCCCGATCTCGGCGTCGTCGAAACCGAAGCAACCCAGACTTCATCGACTCTCGAGGAAATCAGCTCTGAGGTTGGTGGTACCTGGCAGACCTTCGGGGATCGTGGCGCGGCGGCAGCAGCCCTCGACGACGGCGACGTCGAAGCGGTATTCATGGTTCCCGACAACTTCGACGCTGATTTGCTCCAGGGCGAGATCGGCGAGATCACGGTGCTGGGCGCGATCGATGCAGGCACCGCGACCCAGATCGCCTCGGGAATCGCCCGCAGCTATAGCAACTCGCTGCAGACCACGCAGGTGGCCATCGCCTCGGCCATTGCCGCGGGCGGCAGTCCCACCGAGGTCATTCCGGCTGCCATCGATGCGAGGGGCCGGTCGCTGATTTCCCTGGGCGAGGTCACAGCCGACGTCCGTCAGCTCGATACCAACACCTCGACCGTCGCCGGGATGGCGATGTTTTTCCTCTTGTTCACTGCTCAGACCGGCTTGCTCAGCCTGCTCGAGGAAAGACGTGACGGAACGCTCCAGCGCATTCTCGCAACCCCGACCCGCCCCGCATCTGTTCTTGCCGCCAAATCGATCGTGTCGATTGTCCTCGGCGTGGTCTCCATGCTGGTTCTGATCGTGGCGGGAATCTTCCTCATGAACGCCAATTGGGGAAATCCGCTCGGCGTGGCACTTTTGGTCATCACTGGCGTGCTAGCGGCAGTGGGCATCTCGGCAGTGACCACCGGCATCGCCAAGACTCCCGAGCAGGCGGGAAACATCCAGGGCATCGTCGCCACGGTTCTCGGCCTCCTCGGAGGCGCCTTCTTCCCGATCGGTCAGGACGGAGGAATTTTGGCCCAGCTCACCGCCCTGACTCCGCACTACTGGTTCAGCCGCGGCCTCGCTGATCTGGCGGGTGGCCGGCCGGCGACCGCCGCACTGGGATCGGTGGGTTGGCTGCTGGTAATCGCAGTGGCGACGTCCGCCGCGGCAGCGGTGCTCACCAGGAAGCAGGTTTCGCCATGAAAGCGCTCGCCATCGCCCGCATCAACCTCATCCGGCTATTCCGCGATCGTTCCGCCATCTTCTTCGTATTCATCTTTCCCCTGGCGTTGATTCTCTTGATCGGCCTCCAGTTCGGAGGAAGCTTCGCCCCCCGCCTCGGTGTTTTGGCGCCCTCTCCCGGCACCGTCGGAGCAGAGATGATCGAGAATCTCGAAGCGGCAGAAGGTGTCGAGGTGGTCGAGCTGGGCGACGAAGCGGCTTTGGTGGAAGGGGTGGAGCGCGGTTCGCTCAGCGCGGCGTTGACGATTCCCGCTGAGCTCGAGGAGAGGCTGGCGGCCGGGGAGGCGACCGAGGTGGGTTTCATCGCTCGCCCGGGAGGGGTGGGGTCTGCGTTGCAACCGGTGGTCGCCGAAGTGGTGCAGCGAAGCGTGCTGGCAGCGAATGCAGCCGGCTTCGTAGCCGGTCAGGATCTGGCGAACTTCGAGGAAGCGCTGACTACGGCGCGGATGATCGAGTCACAACTACCGGCACCCGTAGTGACGGTGACGACTGTCGGCGAGGCCTTGTTTCCCGCCACCCTGGGACGGTTCGACATCGGTGCCTCAAGCCAACTGGTCTTGTTCATGTTCATCACCGCCCTGTCGGGGGCAGCGGTCCTGATCCAGACGCGCCAGCTCGGCTTGTCGCGACGAATGCTGGCCACGCCGACATCGGTGCCAGCCATTATCAGCGGCGAGGCGGGCGGTCGATTCCTGGTGGTAGCCCTGCAGGGCCTCTACATTATGGCCGGGGCGCTTTTGATCTTTGGTGTCGACTGGGGCAATCCTCTGGGAGCGTTGGCCATCGTCGTCGTCTTTTCCGCCGTCGGGGCCGGTGCGGCGATGTTGTTGGGAACCCTGTTCCGTAACGCCGAGCAGGCGGGGGGAGTCGCCGTGATAGTCGGATTAGGGATGGCAGCCTTGGGAGGGGCGATGCTGCCGATCCAGCTTTTCTCGCCCACCTTGCAGCGGATCGCACACCTCACGCCGCATGCCTGGGCGCTCGACGCCTTCGCCAAGATACGCGATGACGGGGGCATTCTCGACATTGGATTCGAGCTGGGCGTGCTGACTGCCTACGCCCTCGTGCTGCTTTTGATCGCTTCGTGGCGGCTTCGTCGGGCGATCACCCGCCCCTGACAGGCTGACTGGAGGCTAGGCGAAGAGGGATAGAGCGGCGCGGATCTCTTCGCTAAAGGCTCCTCGTTGTACTGCATCTGGAACGTCGACCAGGTTTCGGTTGCGGGCCAATGCCAGCGCCTGCTGGAAGAGAATGGTCGAGACCCCGTCCGCTCCGATCGTCCCCTTCAAACGGTACTCCTCGCCGCGCTTGAGGCAGGCGGCGATGAATGCCTTCTCGTCACCGATTGTTCCCGGGCGGCCGCGGAGTTCGTCGGCGACCACGAGATACGACTGCAAGAAGGGCTTCACCACCCAGCCTGCGGTCGGAGGATGCAGTTTGGCGAGGACGGTGGGCGGCTTCGAGCTATGCCATCTCGGGGCGCTCTTACGCAGATCGGCGGTGACCGAATCCACGAACGCCTCTCTATCCGGAAAGAAGTACTCGAACTTGAGCAGGTCACGCAAGGCGCCAACCCGTTCCCACAACTCGGCCTCATCGATTGCCCGGGTCTGGTCCAAACCCTGCAATGCGATCTCCAGCACCGCCCGGCCAAGAAAGTGATGAGCCACGCTGTTGCGGTAGTAGGACGCTCGCAGAGACTGCTGGGGATTGAGGTAGTAGACCGGCTGGGTTCCCTCGAAGGCGCTGACGTTGTGGTGCTCGGCCAAGAGCCGCAGCACCCGGGCGACCTCGGCTTCGTTCTCCAGCCGCAACGGCTCCGTTGTGGGCAACCCGAGTTGCTCGATCAGGTCGTCGAGGTCCTTGCAGAAGGATGCAAGCTCCGCCTGGCTGCGCGCCAGGCCCCCGGCCGAAAGCAGCGCGATGGCAAGCACCGAAGCCGGCGTGATCGGAGTCACAGATCCGATGCGATGCATGACCTCGAGCCCGAGCTTGGCAAGATCGGTCGACCCCTCTC
>JBOGEW010000024.1:0-1866 GCA_050742075.1 Acidimicrobiia bacterium | reverse complement strand
AAAGGAGATACCGGCATGTGCCTGAATCAGGAGCGGATAGAGGAAGAGCCGGCAGAACTGTCCGTATCCGAGCCAGGGTTCACCCTCCTCGTAGGGCCGAAACGAACCAATGTCGACGAAGAGCGGCTCCACCCCGCGGAACTGGACGTTGTAGGGAGTGGCATCTTTGAGCGTGAGGCCGCGCTCGAGCGCGGATTCGATCAACTCGAGCTGCAGCAGAGCCGCGGCCTTGAGCATGCCGAAGCTCCACTCGTACGGATAAGTCCAAAAGGGAACCCGCTCGTGCCTGAGCAGCGCCTCATCGTTCGCCGACTCGGTGGGAATCAAACGAGCTTGCTCAGCCTCGAGCAGGCCGCTCTGTTGCAGGGCCCTCCAGTCGGCTAGGCCTTGGGGGGTGAGGACTCGCTCGACTCGATCACCCCGCCACCGCACACGGCTGGCAGGGTCACGAAATGAGCCCGAATCGAACCGGGCCTCACCCGAATCGGGTTTGTCCACCCTTAAGCGTCGGTGGTTTCCGCTTCGACCGGGGTGTTCTTGTTGCGGCGGAATAGGCGCCGACCCGTGGTCTTGAAGAACACCGCCAGTCCGGCGATTCCGCCGAGGATGGCTTGAAGCAGCAGGCTCCCAGTTCCGGGATCGATGTATGCGAAGATCATTTTCATAGTTCCTAAGGGGATTTTCGCCCCTCGCCAACTGAGATTACCCACGGCGGGGACGAAGCTCAGTGGCCGCGAGAATCGGATCCAATGTCCTGGCTCAAAGGGAACCTCCACACCCACACCGACCTCTCCGATGGGGACAGCGCCCCCGGGGTCGTGGCCCGTTGGTACGACGAGGCCGGATACGACTTTCTCTGCATCTCCGATCACAACGTACGCTTTGATCCCGTCGTTCTCCAAGATGAGCTCCACGGCGAAGGACGAAGCATTCATCTCCTTCCCGGAGAGGAACTGACGACCTGGTGGCAGGATGAGGAGCGAACCTATGCCCTCCATGTCAATGGCTACGGAACCAGCTCCACCCTGGGCGAGGTGGGAGGAGAATCGGTCACGGGGGTGCTCCAGAGTCTGATCGATCGGATCGCAGACGATGGCGGGATGGCATCCGTCAACCATCCCAACTTCTGGTCCTCGGTCGGCTGGAAAGATCTCGCCGCCCTTCGGCGACTCCGCTTCTTCGAGGTATACAACGGCCACCCACTTTCGTTCAACGAGGGCACGGAGGATTTGCCATCGATGGACGCCGTCTGGGACCTTTTGCTGATGCAGGGCCAGCAGGTGCTCGGCATTGCTGTGGATGACGCCCATTACTTCCAGCAGTGGGGCCCAGAGTTCTCGAATCCGGGACGGGGGTGGGTGATGGTGGAAGCCAAGGAGTCGACCTCGGCGGCTTTGATGGATTCTCTCGCCGCCGGTCGTTTCTATTCATCCAATGGTCCCGAATTGGCTGCCGTCGAAGTCCAGCCGGGCGAAAGTCTTCGCATAATCGCCAACCGGCCGTCGACAATCGAGTTCATCGCCGACGGCGAAGTCGTCGATCGGATCGAAGGCGAGGAAGGTGTTTGCGATCTGGGTCCCGCCGCCTACGTGCGTGTGCGCGTCGTCGATCCCAGCGGGACCGCATGGGTGCAACCACTGGTCGCTCGCTGAGCTGTTTGAATTACAACCCTCAGAGTGCGTGACCCTTAAGGGACGTTTGCTCCTGCCTGACGGAGTTCGGCAATTGCCTGTTCGCCGTCGCCGGGATTGAGGTCGACTGCGGCCGTAAGTGCCAACGGCACGGTGACTTGCCAGCCGAGGTGCAATCCGTCAAGGACCGTGGCCTTCACGCAATAGTCGAGAGCCAGTCCGCATACGACCAACT
>JBOGEW010000023.1:0-1939 GCA_050742075.1 Acidimicrobiia bacterium | reverse complement strand
CCACCGAACAGTGCCGGGACTGCGCCCCTGATGACAACGCCCTGACGTTTCTCCATGACGAAGAAGGGCGATCCGATCACCGCGGGATCGTCACAGAGGACGAATGCCCGCGGCGCCGGCGGAAATGCCTGATAGAGCCGGGAAAGAACGGCGAATTCCCGACCCATGTCATGGGATCCGGGTGCGACAGGCCCGAGCGGTGGCCTGCGCAGGACCAGGTCAACGTCGGGGTACTCGAGAAGGTATGTGAGGTTGGCGTGCCCGCCCGAGAACTGGCGGACCGACGGGACGCCCACCGCTCCGTCAACCTTGCCGGCGAGGAACTCGGCGACACGGACAACGTTAAAAGTCTCCTCGGGTCGAATGTCGATCAAGTCGCCGGCGGATGACACGATCCCATCATTCCAGAATCCTTTCATCATTGAACGCGGGCAGACCTAAGGTCGAAACGTGTCTGACCTCTTTTCGATTGCGTCCCAATTTGTCGACGAAGTAGCGCTCCACCGCCCCGATATCGCGACTCAAATCGGGGTCCCTGGCTACGAGCACTTGTGGCCCGACACCAGCCCCGAGGGCGCTTCGGGGTACGCCGACGTCGTCAACCGTTACCGAAAGTTGATCGCTCGCTACCTCGAAGCGGAGGATCCCTGGCAACAGCACGGAGCGCGCGTCCTCGATGGGTTCCTGATGAAGAAGCAGTCCGACTACGACGAGGGTGATCGTTATCACGAGCTTCGCCACGTGGCCGGCATCCAGGATGATGTCCGAGACGTATTCGATTTGATGGACACATCCTCAGACGAGGGATGGGGCAACATCGCTGCCCGGCTCGAGACCGCGGACCAACCCTTGTCAGGGTGGAGAGCCACCTTGGAAGAAGGAAGGGGGATGGGTCATGTGGTCTCACAACGGCAGGCACATTCGGCCTTGGAACAATTCCGTCATCTCGCCGGGCCGGAATCGAAGTGGCTGGGACTGGCAAAGGATGCCGAGCAGGAGGCTCCCGGACTCGCCCGCCGCGTATCGCAGGCGGTCGATGAAGGACGGCGGGCAGCCGGCGAGTTCGCTGACTACGTCGAGCGGGAGTACCTGCCTCATGCCATCGACGCCGATGGCGTCGGGCGCGAGAGGTATTTGAGCGCGGCTGACGGCTTTCTCGGATTGCAGATCGATCCGCTCGAAACATACGAGTGGGGTTGGAGCGAGGTTCGGCGCATTCATCAAGCCATGATCGAAGTGGCCGGCGAACTCGACTCCTCGAAGACTCTCAGCGACGTAATCGAGATGCTCGAGACCGAGGCCGCCTACGCGGTCCCCAGCCAGGCCGCCTTTGCTGAGTTCATCCAGGATCGACAGGATCAGGCGTTGCGGCATCTCGACGGAGCCCATTTCGTCGTCCCCGAGGAAATCAAGCAGGTCACGGTGAATCTGGTTCCGCCTGGCGCCGCCCTGGGGGCCTACTACCTACAGCCGAGCGAGGACTTCAGCCGACCGGGAGGAATTTGGTACTCATTCGGCGAGCGTCAACAGCTTCCATTGTGGGGGGAGGTTTCGACGGCGTATCACGAAGGCTTTCCCGGCCATCACCTCCAGGTAGGGACCTCGATGGCCCAACAAGAGAATCTCACCCGGGCTCATCGTTTGTTGATCTGGTATTCCGGCTACGGCGAAGGCTGGGCCCTTTACACGGAGCGGTTGATGGACGAGCTCGGATATTTCGAGAAACCGGAATATCTGCTCGGGTACTACAGCGCTCAGCAACTCCGCGCCTGCCGGGTCGTGATCGACATCGGGTGCCACCTCGGTCTCGAGCTGCCCGAGGACTCGTTGGTCAACCCCGGCGGCAAATGGGACTACGCCACCGCGGTTGAGATTCTTCACCAGGTGGCGGGCCAACCCCGGGATGTGTCCGAGTCGGAGGCGAAGCGCTATCTCGGCT
>JBOGEW010000022.1:0-2112 GCA_050742075.1 Acidimicrobiia bacterium | reverse complement strand
GTCCGAAGCCTTGGAGGTCCTCAGTCACCTCCGCCGCCAATCCGGCCACTCCTACCGCGTTGAGGACCAGGACTCGAACCTCAGCCGGCGCTCTCAAAGTGATTCCGGTCGTCGTGGGGACCTCGGTGGTCGTAACCGATGTCGGCGTCGAGACGACCTCTCGAGTCGTTGTCACGGAGTCTGTGACCGATGTCACCGGCTGGGCCACCTGCGTTGTCGGCGAAGGCGTGTTATCGCGGCCGGCGAAAAACCAGAGCAAGCCATAAACCACCATGGCGACCACGATGATTCCTCCCACCATGGTTGCAAGATCCCGGTAGAAGTTTCGTCCGACAGGTGCTGCATGCCTTCCCGACATGTCAGTTCGAGGAATGATGATCGAACATCGGCAAAAAGGCTATCGAGCCAGCGCAATTACAACGGGCATTTGAATTTCGATCGACCACGTTCCCGCAGCCAATAAAATTCAGCGTTGCGCTGGCGTAGCTCAGTTGGCAGAGCACCCGCCTTGTAAGCGGGAGGTCGTGGGTTCGATTCCCTCCGCCAGCTCCCTAGAGACCCCGAACTCGGGCCACCTCAAACGCAGCGAGAGCTGCGGCAATCGAGGCATTGAGGCTCTCGACTGATGCCACCATCGGGATCCGCACCCGAACTTCAACGCGATCGGAAACGAGTTGGCTCAAACCCGTCCCTTCGTCACCTACGACGAGGGCCACCGGTTCGGTGAGAAGTGGCAAGCCCCACAGAACCTGGTCGGCATCCTGGTCGAGGCCAATTGACCACAAACCCAGGCGCCGCAGACGGCCGATGGTTTCGGCGATCGAATTAACCCGGGCGACTGCCACGGTCTCGAGTGCTCCCGCCGCGGACTTGAATGCGGCCGCCGAGAGGGGAGCCGCCCGTCGACTCGCCAGCACCAACCCCGAGAGCCCAGCAGCGGCGACCGAGCGGGCGATAGCTCCGACATTGTGGGGATCGACGACATGGTCGAGAACCATCACCGCCGCCGGCCCGCCGACACTCGCCAGGTCGTCCAGGGTGGCCTCTTGCCGCGGTGCGCATCTAGCTACCAAACCTTGCGGAGCGGTGGTTTCGGCGAGGGACGCCACGTCCTCCATCTCCGAGACGCTGCCACCGGCTGCCAGCACGTCGTCGACCACCTGCTGGTATTCGAGCCGTCGTAGGCGCCCCCGGTCTACCCAAAGTTGGGAGACCCGTCCGGCCGCGGCGGCAGCTGCTACCGCGTGGAGCCCTTCGACCCTATCGCCGAAACCAGCGAGCGCCATCAGGGGTGTCCTCGACCACAATCCCCGCCGCCTCCAGGCGATCCCTGATGAGATCCGAGCGGGCGAAATCGCGGCTGGCTCGGCCTTCGGCCCGGGCGGCGAGGATCGAAGCCATGGTTTCGTCGAAGCTTCCCGTTCCCAGGCCCAGCTCCAATGCCAGCTCGTTGATTTCCTGCTCATCGCCTTGGGTTTCCGCAAACCCGAGCACGGTCAGCATCTCACGGATGGCGGCTTCGTACTCAGCCATGGGCTTGCCGGCGTCAAGAGCGCGGTTTGCCTCCCCCACCGCGTCGAAAACCACAGCCAAAGCCTGGGGAGTCCCGAAGTCATCGTCCATCGCGGCAACAAATCGTTCCATCAGAGCGGGATCAGATTTGGTTTTGGCGGCCGTCTGCGATCGAGCCCGGAATCGTTGCAGCCGTTCGTAACTCGAGGCGGCGCCTTCGAGCAGCCCTTCAGAGAATTCCAGTGGTGAGCGGTAATGCGCCCGTAGATAGAAGAGTCGCAGACTCATGCCGCCGAATCTCTTCAATGCCTCGATGAGTTCGATCAACCGTCCGGTGGATTTCGACATCTTCTCCCCGGAGAGATTCAGCATCCCGTTGTGCAGCCAGTAGCGGGCGAAGGTCGTTCCGGTGGCACCTTCTGACTGAGCAATCTCGTTCTCATGGTGCGGGAAGATGAGATCGTTTCCTCCCCCGTGGACGGCGAAGTCTGCTCCTAGGTAGCGAGCCGCCATCGCCGAGCATTCGATATGCCACCCGGGCCGGCCCGGTCCCCACGGCGAATCCCAGGAAGGCTCGCCCAGTTTGGCCGCCTTCCAGAG
>JBOGEW010000021.1:0-5080 GCA_050742075.1 Acidimicrobiia bacterium | reverse complement strand
ATGCCGCCCTCATGCAGGCGATGGAATCGAACGCGGAAGCCATCGCGCTCGGCGAGGATGTCGGGCTGTCCGGTGGAGTTTTCCGAATCACCGAGAACCTGCAGAAGCGTTTCGGAGAGGAGCGAGTGATTGACACTCCTCTCAATGAGTCGGGAATCGTGGGCTGTGCAGTGGGAATGGCCATGGCCGGCGCCCGGCCGATCGCCGAGATTCAATTCGACGGCTTCGTCTACCCCGCCTTTGACCAGATCGTCTCCCATCTCGGTCGGTTTCGCTTTCGCACGCGGGGCAACGTCTCGGTCCCGGTGGTGGTCAGATTTCCCAACGGCGCTGGCATCGCGGCCCATGAGCACCATTGCGATTCCCCTGAGGCCTACTTCGTCCACGCTCCCGGTCTGGTTGTGGTCTGTCCGTCTACTCCCTGGGACGCCAAGGGCCTCCTGGCCTCCGCCCTGGTCAGCCCTGATCCGGTGATCTTCCTCGAGCCCAAGGTCCTCTACCGGGCGGGTCGTGAACCCGTGCCGACCGATTGGTATGAGATCCCGATCGGAAGGGCGAGGATCCGCCAGGAGGGATCGGAGCTCACGCTCGTTACCTACGGCGGGATGGTGCCTCCCGCCCTGAAGGCCGCTGCTCAGCGCCCCGTAGAGGTCATTGATCTCCGGACTCTCTTCCCATGGGACCGCGAAACGGTCATCGCCTCGGTGGAGAAGACCGGGAGATTGCTCTTCGTGCAGGAGCCCCAAGGTTCAGCCGGAGTCGGCGCCGAAGTCGTTGCCACGGTCGCCGAAAAGTGCCTCTATTCGCTGCGCGGTGCCATTGCCCGGGTGACCGGATTTGACGCCCCCTGGCCACAGTTCGCCATCGAGAAGCATGCACTAGTCAACGAGCGTCGAATCACAACCGCCATCGATCAAGCCCTCGATTCGTAAAGAAGTCTGGTTTTCCCACTCTCCCTGCGTTTAATCTCTAGCCATGCCCCGCGTTCCTCGGCACACTGCGTCCCGAAGGCGAGGTCTGGCGGCTTGTCGCGAGGGGCGCCATCGCTACGGTCCGGGGAGCGAGGCCGGCGGAGGCATCATCAGGCGCGTTTGTCGATTTTGCGGCGCCTTGAGCGTGGACCTCACCGCGGTCACCGCCTCCCGCAAAGGCGGGTTCACTCTCGAGCGACACAGCCTCAATACTCCCGCTCGTTGATAGACACGTACCCTGGGGGCATCGATGCCGGAGAGTGAGGTTGTCATTGCCGCCGGAGGCGTAGTCCTTCGCCCGGGCACCGACGGACCGGAAGTCCTGGTGATTCACCGTCAGCGCTACGACGACTGGACGTTGCCCAAGGGGAAGTCGGACCGGGAGGAAACGCCCGAGCAAACGGCCTTGCGCGAGGTGAAGGAAGAGACCGGAGTCGACGCGCGGCTAACCAGCTCAATTTGCCTGAGCCGGTATCCGGTGGAAGGTGGGGAGAAGGTCGTTCATTGGTTCGCTATGCGCGCCTCACAACCTTCCGACTTCCAGCCCAACGACGAGGTTGACGAGTTTCAGTGGTTGGGAATTGCCGAAGCTTTGGACAAGCTCACCTATGGCAAGGAGAGAGAAGTTCTCTCCACCGTCGACCCGCTGGCTGAACTGTCGACCGGGACTCTCTTTTTGGTTCGTCACGGAGCTGCCGGCAATCGGTCTGATTGGAAAAAGGATGACCGTCTCCGTCCCCTGAGCAGCCGGGGCGAGAAGCAAGCACTCGGTCTGGCGACGACCCTGGCACTCCATCCCATCGATCGAATCCTCACCAGCCCTTATGTGAGGTGCCGCCAGACCGTTGAGCCCCTGGCAGAGAAGCTCGGAATCGAGATAGAAGAACGCGATGAGTTGGGCGAGGGCGAGGGCTTCAAGGGGGCCCGGAATCTGTGTCGGCAGCTGGCTGGTACCAACGCCGTCCTTTGCTCGCACGGGGATGTCATTCCCGCGCTCTTGGACTGGATGGCTCGCCACGGGATGGCTTTGAAGTCGGACTTCGACTGCAAAAAGGGTTCGACCTGGGAGATTGAAGTACGAGCCGGGGAGTTCCGTCAGGCCCGCTACCTGCCTCCCCCGGATTAGTCGAACGTCGAATAGGGCCTCCGGCGGAGTTCGTAATCCCCAGCGACCGACCATAATGGAAATCCGGAGGGGACGGCATTCTCTTCCGAGTTCTCCAGATCCCTCGGATGCCGTCTCCTCCGGATTCTCCGGATTCGGCCCATCTCAATCGCCGAGTTCTCCAGATCCCTCGGATGCCGTCGCCTCCGGATCTCCCGGAGTTCTCCAGTTCCCCGGATAGCTCCGGCTCCCCCGGTCACTCCCCGGCCGGAAGACTCTCCCTTTGCAAAGGTAAGTCCCCTGGGCCCTCCGGTTGTTACCAGAAAACTACGAGCCGCTGATCGCCAGTCGGACCAAGCGCTCTTGTTGCTCGACGTGGGCTCGGGCGGAACCCGTCGCCGGTGAGGCGGCAGCCTCCCTCCCGGCGTAGGCGATCTCGCGGCCGAACGTGGCTTCGAGATGATTGGCGAGAAACCGGTAGGCGCCCATGTTCTCAGGCTCTTCCTGGCACCAAACCACCGCGGCCCTCGGATGCCGGCGAGCCAGGTCGGCGAGACGGCTCTCTTCCAGGGGATAGAGCTGGGCGAGGCGGACAATGGCAACGTCTTCGACACCCGCCTCGGACCGAAAACGAGCCAGGTCGTGATAGGCCTTGCCCGAGCAGAGCACCAGCCGGCGGGCGTTCTCCTTGGCCACTTCGTCCTCGAGGACCGGTTCGAACCGCCCTTGGCTCATGATTTGGGTGGACGAGAACGATTCCTTGGTCCGCAATAACGACTTCGGCGTAAACACGATCAAGGGTTTCCGGGGCCTGAGTAGAGCCTGCCGTCGAAGCAGGTGGAAGTACTGACCGGTGGTCGAAGGCACTACGACCCGCATGTTCTCGTCGGCGCAGAGCCCGAGGAAGCGTTCGATCCGGCCACTCGAATGCTCGGGACCTTGGCCTTCGTATCCGTGGGGGAGGAGAAGCACCAGACCGGATTGCTGCCCCCATTTCGCTTCGCCGGCGGCGAGGAACTGATCGATGATTACCTGGGCACCATTGGCGAAGTCGCCGAACTGCGCCTCCCAGGCGACAAAGGCATCGTTCCATTCCACCGAGTAGCCGTACTCAAAGCCGACCGCGGCAAACTCGGAGAGCAGCGAGTCGACGATCCGGACCCGGATAGTCCCTGCGGTCAAAAGCTGGAGAGGAGTCCACTCCGCCCCGGTGTCAAACGAGGTCAACTCGGCGTGCCGATGACTAAAGGTGCCCCGCCTGGAATCCTCTCCCGCCAAACGCACCGGGACTCCTTCGCGGGCGAGAGATCCCAGCGCCAACCCTTCGGCGGTGCCCCAGTCGACGATCCCGTGTTGGAAGGTGGCAGCCCGCTCGTCGAGAACCTTCCGCAACTTGGGATGGATTACGAAGTCGGCCGGAGGGGATGACAGATAGGCGAGTATCTCAATCAGCTCCGACTCCTCGACCGCTGTCTCCGGCTCCTCAGCGGTCATGGGCCGAACCTGGCTCGGGCGCTCCACCGGGGCCGAGCTGCGAGTCTCCTGGAACGCGTTGTTCAAGAGTTCGGAGAATTCGGCCATCAATCCTTCGCCCTCTTCCATTGAGATCTCGCCCATCGCCACCAGGCGCTCCAAGTAAAGGTTGCGAACCGGCCTCCTTTGATCGATCAGCTTGTACATGAGTGGTTGGGTGTACGAGGGCTCGTCACCTTCGTTATGGCCCCGGCGCCGATAACAGATCATGTCGAGGACCACATCGCGATGAAATGCCTGCCGGAAAGCAAAGGCCAGACGCGAGACGCGGACGACGGCCTCGGGGTCGTCGCCATTCACGTGGATGATGGGTGCGGCCACCGTCTTGGCAACGTCGGTGGCATAGAACGAGGAACGGGCATCCAGAGTCGAGGTAGTGAACCCGACCTGGTTGTTGATGACGATATGAACCGTTCCCCCGGTTCGATAGCCAGGGAGCTGAGACAGGTTGAAGACTTCCGCCACCACACCTTGTCCAGCGAACGCGGCGTCGCCGTGGATCAGAACCGGGAGCACCTGGGCGTGCCCGGTCGGACCACGCTTCTCCTGCTTCGCCCGCACTACACCCTCCAGCACTGGATCCACTGCTTCCAGGTGGCTCGGATTGGCAACGAGTTGGACGCTGATGATCGACCCGTCGGCGGTCTCGTACTTGCCTGAGGCTCCAAGGTGATACTTGACGTCACCGGATCCGCCGGTGGTCTCTGGATCGAGGTCGCCTTCGAACTCGCGGAAGATCTTCCCGTAGCTCTTGCCGATGACATTGGCGAGGATATTGAGACGGCCCCGGTGGGCCATCCCGATGACCACATCCTCCATGCCGTCACCGGCCGCTGCCGAAATCAGCCCATCGAGCATCGGGATGACGGACTCTGAGCCTTCGAGCCCGAAGCGCTTGTGCCCGACGTACTTCGTATGGAGGAACTTCTCGAAAGCCTCGGCCTGGTTGAGCTTGTGCAGGATGCGGATCTTCTCTTCGCGGGCGAGATCGGTCCGGGGTACCTCGCAACGCTCCTGGATCCATCGCTTCTGCTCGGTTTCCTGCATGTGCATGTATTCGATGCCCGCAGTGCGGCAGTAGGCATCGCGCAGTCGGGCGAGAATCTTGGCCAGGGTCATCATTTGGACCCCGTCCATGCCCCCGGTGGCAAACTCTCGATCGAGGTCCCAGATCGTCAGCCCATAGAAGAGGGGATCGAGCTCGGAATAGAGACGCGGTGGGTGCTGACGGAGAGGGTCGAGGTCGGCAATGAGGTGGCCCCGCACCCGGAAGGCGTTGATCAGTCGGAAGACGTTGGCCTGTTTTTCGGCCCAATGCGGACTCCCCAGCGGCGGGTTGTCATCGATGGCCCACCGGGCCGGGGTGTACGGAATCGAGAGGGCCGCGAAAACCTCGTCATAGAAGCCGCCCTCACCCAGGAGGAGTTCATGGACCCGGGCGAGCAACTCGCCCGACTGCGCACCCTGGATC
>JBOGEW010000020.1:0-1964 GCA_050742075.1 Acidimicrobiia bacterium | reverse complement strand
TCCGTGACCGGCACCCCGGGGGGGAAGTCCGATTGGTCATCGACTGCCACCACCTGGCCGAGAGCTCCGATTTCGGCGAGCATCTCAGTGGCCGTCGGGGAGAGCGAAATGATTGCCGTCGGTCCTTCGACACCGGCAGTGGTAGCCACCGGCGCGGCGGTTGTGATCGGGGTCGACACCGATGTGGTCTCAACGGCAGCCGGTCCTCCACAGGCCACCAGCAGGGCGGCTAAAAGCCAGACCTTGCTTCTCATAACAAACATCCTCCAATCACTGGAGGATGAAGGGGCCCGATGCGGCGTACCCTGCGCCGCCCGAACATGACCTTCACCCGAGGCTACGTTCGACACGGGCAAGCAGGCGACCTGGCTTAGAGCCATCCTTAGCGGGTGAGCTCATCACAGTTGCGGGACACCACCGGAATCACACCGGATTTCGCTGCCGGACCGTGGCCGTTTCGGCACCCCGGACACTAGTCGTGTAGCAACATGTCGAAATGATCGAAGAAAGTCCGAGCGAGCCGGCTCCCAAGTCGAGGACAGGACTGATCGTTGCGGTCATTGCCATCGCCCTGGTTGTTATCGGGCTCGGGCTCTGGCTGGCACTGGGATCGCTTGGGCGGTCGTCCTTCGAGTCGCTGGTAACCGTGACTCGCGAGGCAGAGGGCGACCAGATCTGGCTCGATTACTTCATCGCCCAGGACTGTCTGGTCGACGCAGTGGTGGAAGCGGGCGACCTCGAGCTCGGCTTCACCGAATCGCAGGACTTGTTGGATCAGACAGACTCGTTATCCCGGCACGTCGACGCTTCCCTCGATCGCTTCGCCGAGCTGGGAATCCAGCCCTGGCAAGGGCCGCTCCTGGCGGCCCGGGAGGCGATCGTGGGCCACTACGAGGTGTGGGAGAGCCATCTGGCGGAGACAGCGACGGTGTTGCAAGGGATCAATTCGGAGCCTTCCTCGATCCTCCAAGGGGTGCAGAACTGGATCAACCTGGTGGTGGAAGCCGCCGAACCGATCGAGCAAACCTTCAACAACGCCGGCGCTGCCTTCGAAGAGGCGGCCGCGAGTGAGGAACAACTGGCCTCAATCGAGACGCTGTTCGTTCCGGCAGACGTCGCCTGTACCCGCACCGCTGTCTAGTACCTGCTGGCGAGAGATCGTCGACTTTGCCTATGGTGGCGACGGGATATAGCCCTCACCCGGGCCCGAGTGGAGGAGATGCGATGCGAGCGAAAACCTTGGTCATTGTCCTTTCTTTGTTGGCGGTTTGGTTTGCCGTGCCAGCAGGGGCGGTCGGTCCACCTCCGGTGGAACTGCAAATCCTGGCGATCAACGACTTCCACGGCGCCATCGCTCCAGTCCCCGATCAGCTCTGGCTGGGACAACCAGTTGGACGGGCGGACTTTTTCGCCTCCCATATCCGGGAAGCAGAGGCCGGGGTACGAAACTCGGTCTTGGTCTCGGCCGGCGACCTGATAGGAGCCTCGCCCCTGATCTCGGCCCTCTTCCACGACGAGCCGACCATCGAGGCGATGAACTTGATCGGCCTCGACATCAACGGAGTGGGCAACCACGAGTTTGATGAAGGCGCCGCCGAACTGGTTCGGATGCATGAAGGGGGCTGTCACCCGATCGACGGCTGTCTCGACGGCGACGGCTTCGCTGGCGCCGATTTCGATTTCCTGGCGGCCAACGTCACGGTTGATGCCACAGGGAAGACCCTGTTTCCACCCTATGTCATAGAAAACTATCAGGGCGTGAAGGTCGCTTTCATCGGCATGACTCTCGAGGGAACCCCGACCATTGTGACCCCGTCTGGAGTCGCCGGACTCACCTTTGAAGACGAAGTCGAGACCGTCAACGCGTTGATACCAGAACTACACGAGAAAAGCGTCGAGGCAATCGTTGTGCTGCTACACGAGGGCGGTTTCTCGAACGGCGGACCCGATGGTGATGACTGCGC
>JBOGEW010000019.1:0-6102 GCA_050742075.1 Acidimicrobiia bacterium | reverse complement strand
GACCGAGTGGGCATAGGCGAGCTGGAGGGCCGCGTCTTCGGGGGTGATCGACGCCACTGAGAGTCCTTCCGCCGACCGGGTGGACGTAGTGGGTGCCGAGCCGAAGGCGCCGAACAACACGTTGCTGAACGACCGGTTCATCGCCTTCGACATCACAACAGAAAGAATGAAGCCGCTTGCTCCGTCGAGCGCACCGGCGATGATGAGGACGTCGTTGCCAATGGCGAATCCGGTGGCGGAGGCTGCCAGGCCGGCGTAGGAGTTCATCAACGAGATCACCACCGGCATGTCGGCCCCGCCGATTGGCAATACGAGAAACAGACCGATCACGGTCGCCAGGACCAGCATCCCGTAGAAGGCGACACTCGCCTCCGGATTGATGACCACCACAACGAACAACCCGACAGCGAGGGCCGCCAGGGCCAGGTTGACGGCGTTCTGGCCTCGATAGGTGATCGGGCGTCCGGGAAGGAACTCGGCCAGCTTGCCAAAGGCGACGAACGAGCCGGTGACGGTCAAGGCGCCGAAGAGGACCTCGAAGGCGAGCGCCGCCATCTTGGCGAGGCCGATCTCGTGCCCCTCATTGAGGTCCGTGTAGTACTCGCTGACCCCGACCAAAGTGGCCGCCAGGGCACCGAACATGTGGGAGAACGCGATGCGCTGGGGCATGGCCGTCATCGGAACCCACACCCCGAGCGGATATCCGATCAGAGAACCGAGAGCGAGCCCGACGAGGATCCACCCGTAGCTGATGACCTCGGTCTTGACGAGGGTGCCGATGATCGCGATCAGCATCCCGATCGCAGCCAGCATCATGCCCCGGCGCGCCTTGTCGGGTTTGGTGAGGCCCCGCAACCCGAAGACAAAGAGGACTGAGGCGGCGAGATACGCCAGCTGGCTGACGACTTCCCGATTCACGACGAGTTCAGTTCTGCTTGTCGTCCGGAGCGGCCCGCTTGAACATTGACAGCATGCGGTCGGTGATGAGGAATCCACCAACCACGTTGGCCATCGCAGCCGTGACCGCGATCACCCCGAGGACGGTCGACACGGTGTTGCGGTCGGATCCGGCCGCCACCAATGAACCGACGAGAGAGATACCCGAGATGGCATTTGTGGCTGCCATGAGGGGGGTGTGAAGGAGGGCCGGGACCCTGGTGATGAGTTGGTAGCCGACAAATCCGGCCAGGACGAACACATAGAGATCGGAAAAGGACATCGGGAAAAAGCCTAGGACCGACGCCACGAGGCACACGACTCTGTTTCCCCCTCCCCGACCGCGGCCGTACTCCTCCCCGGGGGGAGAAACACGGTCAGCCTCTAGGCTTCGACCATGCCGAAGACCTATGCCGACATGGTCAAAGAGGCGTTGGCGATCACCGGGGAGATCCCGCCGGCAGAGTTGGACGAGATGCGAAACGCCGGACCGGTGGTACTGATCGACTGCCGGGAGACGGATGAGTTTGCCCAGGGCATCATCGCCGGCGCTTCGCTCGTGCCCCGCGCTTCGATCGAAGCGGCCGTAGCTCGGGCCGGTTTGGCAACGAATGTGCCGATCGTCGTCTATTGCTCCTCGGGTGTGCGCTCGCTTCTCGCCGCCCGCACTCTGCGCGAGATGGGTTACGAGTCCGCCACGTCCCTCGCCGGCGGTTTGCAGCGTTGGTTTCGCGAGGGCTTTCCCATCGAGCGGTCGAGTGATGGACTCACGACAGCGCAACGGCAGCGATACGCCCGCCACCTCGCCCTCCCCGAAGTGGGGGAGAAGGGCCAGCAGAAACTGCTCGAGGCGCAAGTGGCGGTGATCGGAGCCGGCGGCCTTGGCTCGCCCGCCGCCCTCTACCTCGCCGCGGCCGGAGTGGGGACCATCGGGGTGATCGACTTCGACGTCGTCGAAGCCTCCAATCTCCAACGCCAGATCCTCCACAGCACCGACCGGATTGGCCAACCGAAGGTCGACTCAGCCAAACAAACTCTGGGAGCGATCAACCCGGATGTGAAGGTCGTCACCCATGGCGAGCAGCTCAACGCCGCCAATGCGCTCGACTTGTTGACTGGATACGACGTGATCGTCGACGGATCCGACAGCTTCCCCACGCGTTACCTGGTCAACGATGTCTCCCTGCACCTGCGGGTGCCGGTGGCTCACGGGTCGATCTTCCGCTTTGACGGACAAGCGTCGTTCTTCGTTCCCTACGAGGGCCCTTGTTATCGCTGCATTTTCGCCGAGGCGCCTCCACCGGAGGTTGCTCCCAACTGTGCCGATGCCGGCGTCCTCGGAGTGTTGCCCGGCATTATTGGCTCGATTCAGGCCACCGAGACCATCAAGCACATTCTTGGAATCGGTGAAACCCTGGTCGGACGGCTTCTCGCCTACGACGCCCTCGACCAGTCGTTCATGTCGGTCAACGTCAAGCGTCGGCCCGATTGCCCGGCATGTTCGGATCCCTCCAGCCCGCCGGAGATCGTCGACTATGACCCGCTTTGCCGGGTCGGCTAGGACACAATCTCCACTTCGTCAGCCCGACGAGCTGCCACGGTGAACGCTCGCACCCCCTCCGGCGTCACGACTAAATAGAGCCACTGGGATTCAGCGGCGAGGGCCAGGTCGGTGAGCGACAGCGTCGGGGGACCAAGTGGATGGGAGTGGAAGGCACCGATCAGGTCCCAACCGCGAGTTTCGGCATCCTTCCAGGCCCGGAAATGCTCGACCGGGTCGACGGTGAAAGCCGTCGGTGAATGTTGGGCATTAGTCAGCAGGTAGACGAAACGCACTTCCCGTCCGACCCCGGCCAAGAGCCCGCAGCATTCCTCCGGCAGGCAAAAACGGAAATGGGCATTGATGGCTTCCAGAGCCGCAGGCGGAAGACGAAGCGGTTCAGTTGAGATAGGGGCCAACCCAGTGGTCGCTCTGATCCCACAGTCGCGCAGTCGCAAGTCGATCGCTCGCCACGCACGATGGTTCGACAATTCCAGACGGGGTGATGTAGGCGCCGGGAACGAGCTCTCGATCGAGGGCCGCTCTAACAACGGGGATCGCCCCGACCGCCGACGGAGCCATGCCCCTCGTCATCAGCCACCGGAGCGGCTGCGGGACGGGGCGCCAGAGTCCCGTGGCCGTGACTCCGGGGTGGACCGAGTAGGCGTCGACGCCGCGGGCGGCGAGTTCGATCGTAAAGGCGATCTGACAGGCCTTCGAAAAGGCGTACTCCGTCCAACCCAGCAACGATCTGCTGCGGCCGAAGCCGCGTTGAGGGTCGAGCGACGAAGCGGATCGGTGGGCCTCCGAGCTGACGTTGACCACCCGCGTTTGCTGGGAGATCAGGGCCCTGGTGATTAGATAATGCGACAGATAGTTGACCGCGAACGCAAGCTCGAATCCGTCAACGGTCACCCCGCGCTGACCTGCGATGGCAGCGTTATTGATCAACAAGTCGATCCGCTCGTATCGAGAACGGAGGCGGCCGACGAGGTCGGCAACCGATGCGAGCGCCGACAGGTCACCATCGGACCGGCCCAGTTGGACCACCTGATGGCCCGCCGCCTCCAGTGACTTGGCCACCTCGCTCCCGATTCCGCCGCCAGCACCGGTGATTGCCGCGATCACCGCGGCATCGTAGGAGAGCGCCTCCTTTTCGACCGCCTACCGCTGTCGAGGTCACCCAGGTCAGCAGAAAGCTCGGCCAAGGCAGCAGAAAACTCCGGTCCCCAACAGGGCTCGTATCGTGAGTCGACCACTCGAACCAGTCGGTCGATCGATCCACCCTCTGGCGTGGTCCGGTACCAGAACAGATCGGGGCTGATCTGCCCCGGCTCATCGACGTACCAGCGGCCACCGATCTCGATCATGTCGGCCGATGCATGAGGAATGTGGTCATCGAGGATCTCCGCGTAGAGCAGCGCGTCCCGCACCGGCACCATCACCACCGCTCCAAAACGATTCCAGGGAGATAACAGGTGGCGGAGATCGAGGAGAACACTCGAAGCGAAGAAGTTATCGCGCACCCAAACGATTTGGGTTCTACCGCGGGCGAGGATTCGTCGTTCCCGGGCCTCATCCCAGATGGTGTGCTCGAGTGCATCCTTCCAAGCGATGTCGGGATCGGCACCCCAGGCCGCAAGCTGCTCATCACTGACGGTCACCGCACCGAGCTCGGTTCGGATCATCAACAATTGATCAAGGCCGTCACACACGGGTCGGTGCGATGCCCACCCGGGCTGGGACCCATCGGCGGAAAGCCTGATCCGAAGATGGGCCCGCGCCTGGTCGAAAGTGGCTGGGAGCGTAGGGGGAGAAGCGAGACGATCGATCCAATCGCTAACGATCTCGGGCCAGCGGTCTTCGGGCACGGTGGACAGGGTGCGCGAGATATTGACCAGCCCCATGATTCCGCCCTGGGGATGGGTCACCGACCAGCCATCCTCTGCTACCTCGGCCCGCTCTCCCATCCGCTCGGTAATGAGATTCAACAGGTATTGATGTTGCTTGGTGGTGAGGGACGGCATAGGGGTCGTTGTAATGAAGGCCTCGCCCGGTGACAAGAGGGTTGTCCGGCGATGAACGCGTAAGGTGAGCGAACGTGCCTCCGATCACCGTCTACAGCCCCGATCATGCCCGGCACGAGCCCGATGGCGAGATCTGGGTGGGAGTGCGAATCGAGGGCACCGAACTGCCCTCTCGAGGGCAGGCGATCCTCGAGGCCATCATCGCCGCCGGGCACGAGGTGATCGCTCCCGAGGCGATCGAAGACGACGAGCTGCTCTCGGTGCATGACCCCGCCCTGGTCAACTTCCTAACGAATGCCTACTCGGAATGGCAGTCGTCGGACTATCCCCGCGACCCGGGTCAAGACCGGGTGGTTCCCTACGCCTTCCCCCATTTCGACATGCTGGCCGACGAAAAGCCTCGCTATCCGACGTCCGTCGGCGCCCGCACCGGCATGTTTGCCATGGACACCATGACCCTGATCGGCCCCGGAACCTGGGAAGCGGTGAGGGCAGCTGCCGCCTGCGCGTTGACTGCGGCGGATCTCGTGCTGTCAGGAAATGAGCTCGCCTACGCCGCCGTCCGCCCGCCGGGACATCATGCCGGTCGATCCTTCTACGGAGGGTCCTGCTATCTGAACAATGCCGCGCTGGCGGCCCGCCGGCTGGCAGATCGAACCGGCGAGCTCGTGGCGGTGATCGATATCGATGCTCACCACGGCAACGGGACCCAGCAGATCTTTTACGAAACCGATGAGGTGTTCTACGGGTCGGTCCATATCGATCCTGGCTCCGGCTACTTCCCCCATTGGGTTGGATTCTCCAACGAAATCGGTGCGGGTCAGGGAAAAGGAGCAAACACCAACATCACGCTGATGCCTGGAACCGGGGATATCGGCTGGCTGGCCGGTATTCAGAAGCTGGCAGATCACAGCAAGGCGGCATCGTCGCTCGTCGTCTCTCTGGGCGTCGACTCTTTTCACCAAGATCCAGAGAGTCCGCTCGTTGTCAGCGTCGAGGGTCATCGTCGGGCCGGTCAATTGATCGGAGAGCTGGGGCTGCCGACGGTGGTAGTGCAGGAAGGGGGCTATGACCTTGCTCATCTCGGTGAGCTCGTGGTTGCATTTCTCGACGGACTAGAAAATGCCTGAGGAGCAGGCGTCCCTTCCGGCGAGCCGCAGCATTCTCATCGGCGTCGCTACCGGTGCTCTATCCGGTCTTCTCGGCGTCGGGGGAGGAATCGTCATGGTTCCCTCCTTGGTGGCGCTCGGCTTCAGCCGGCATCGAGCGAACGGGACTTCGCTGGCGGCCATTGTCCTCGTCGCCATATCGGGAGCTATCGCCTTTGCATTCGCCGGGGATGTTGATTGGCAGGTGGGAGCGACGCTCGGCATCGGAGGACTGATCGGCTCGACCCTCGGCGCCAGCCTTATGAACCGACTCAAGGGGAACACTCTCGGTCTGATCTTCGGAATCGTGCTCCTCATCACCGGGCTGCGAATGGTGCTGGCGGGGGACACCATGGTTGGAGGCGGGGAGATCGATCCGGCTCTAAAGGTCGCCATTGGAGTCCTGGTGGGAATGGTGGCCGGGGTCTCTTCGGGATTGGCCGGAGTCGGC
>JBOGEW010000018.1:0-9636 GCA_050742075.1 Acidimicrobiia bacterium | reverse complement strand
CCCGAGAGTGCTGAAACTCGGGGTGACGCCGAACGTATCCGGGATCGTGGCCACCCCCCACAGCAGGGCGACGAGGGTGGTGAGCAAGATGCTGATGATCAGGGATCCGGGCACCCTGAGGGCGTAGAGGGTCACCGTTATTGCCAGACCGATGATGGTCACCCAAGCTCCCGGAGTGTTGGGGAAGATGAACTCCACCGGGACCGCGGCACCTTCGGGGACACCGATCAGGCCGCCGTTGACGAATCCGATGAACAAGATAAACAACCCGATGCCGACCCCAATCGCCCTCTTCAGAGCCATCGGCACTGCCACCATGATTGCCTGGCGTAGACCCACCAGGACCAACGCGGCAACGATCAGTCCCTCGAGGACGATCACTCCCATCGCGCCTTCCGGCGTCAGACCTTGACCCAGCACGAGACCGAAGGCGACCGCGGCATTGATCCCCAGCCCGGCTGCCATGGCGATGGGCACATTGGCCACCACTCCCATGAGGATGGTGAGCAATCCCGCCACGAGTGCCGTGGCCGCGCCGATGGCCGCCGGATCGGCACCTGGCATGTTCCCCAGGATCCCGGGATTCACGAAGATGATGTAGGCCATGACCAGGAACGTTGTCGCCCCGGCGCGAATCTCCGTGCCAACCGATGAGCCCCTTTCCCCGATCTTGAAATAAGAGTCGAGTCCTCCGCCCGCGGGGGCCTGGGGTTGCTCTTTGATGGCCGTCATTGCTCCTCCTCGCGACGCCGGGCAAACCTCGTTACAACCGGGCCAAAGTAGTGACCCACTCCCGACCGCGTCGTCACAACCGGTTGGTTTCCCAGGGGTTTTCGACCGGCGTCAGCGACGACGGCGAGCCAAGATAGGTGGAAGCGACCGACGTCGAGGAGGAGTGATGGCCACCAGAAGTTTGGAGGACGTACTGCAATCGGTACGCAACCCGGTTGACATGCTGCGCAATGCTCAGATTGGCGCCTATGTCTATCCGATCGTCGCTCCCGAGTTCACCAACTGGCGCGATGAACAGCGGGCCTGGCGGGAGACGGCGGTGCTCTTCGATCAGTCCCACCACATGGCAGAGTTGATGGTGGAAGGACCCGATGCGTTCAACCTTCTCTCGAGTCTCGCCATCAACAGCTTCGCTGATTTCACGACGGCCAACGCCAAACACTTCGTCCCCTGCAACTTCGACGGTTACGTCATCGGAGACGTGATCCTCTTTCGCCTCGACGGAGATCGGTTCAACATGGTCGGCAGGGAGCCCACGGTCAACTGGGTCCACTTCCACTGTGAGACCGGCGATTGGAATCTGAACTTCGCGCGAGATAACAGATCGCCGGCGCGGCCGGGAGATCAACCGGTGACACGTCGGCACTATCGATTTCAGATTCAGGGGCCGAATGCGCTGGCGACCATCAAGAAATTGATTGGCGGGAATCCACCCGAAATCAAGTTCTTCAGCGTCGGCTCGATCCGAATCGCCGGTCGGGAGGTTCCCGCCCTCCGTCATGGCATGGCCGGCGAACCAGGCTTTGAGATCTGGGGTCCTTACGAAGAAGGCTCGGAGGTCAAACAGGCGATCCTCGAAGCCGGTGAGGAGTTCGGGATCACCCAGGTCGGGGCTCGGGCCTATGCCACGAACACTCTCGAATCCGGCTGGATTCCATCACCTTTGCCGGCGGTTTACACCGGGGACTCCATGAAGGCCTATCGAGAGTGGCTCCCTGCCACGAGTTATGAGGCGAGCGGATCCATCGGGGGCAGCTTCGTCTCCGAAGACATCGAGGACTACTACCTGACGCCCCAAGCCCTGGGCTACGGCTTCTACGTCAAATTCGACCACGATTTCATCGGCCGGGATGCATTGGAGCAGATGACCGATCATCCGCAGCGAAAGAAGGTCACTTTCGAATGGAATCCCGACGACGTAGTGAAGGTCTTCCGATCGATGTTCGAGCCGGAAGGCCAGAACTACAAGTACATCGACCTTCCACTGTCCAACTACACCTCGGCCACCTACGACGCGGTGATGCGGAAAGATGAGCTGGTGGGATTTTCGATGTTCAGTGGTTACACGTTCAACGAGCGCTCCTTCCTCTCCCTGGGAACCGTTGACCCCGATGTTCAGTTAGGCGACGAACTGACCCTGATCTGGGGAGAAGAGGGGGGCGGAACCGCCAAGACAACCGTGGAGCGTCACCAGCAGACCCGGATTCGGGTGAGGGTCGCCCCCACCCCTTACTCCAGTGACGCTCGTCAGTCCTATGGAGGCAGCTGGCGCGGAGGCGGATGACCCCCTAGTCCGGGACTTGATCGACCCCGGAGATCGTCTGAGGTGTGCGGTCCTCCATGAGACGGTGCAGCAGGGCGAGGGTGGCGCTGGTCATGGTGGCCGGAACTCCCAATTCAATTAGCAAATCCCGGGCCGCCTCCATCTCCTCGAGGCGACGGGGGGCGTGGGCGGGAGTCGCCGAGACGAGTCGTTTCATCAACTCCTCATCGATTGCACCGAATTGCTCGACGAGGTGGTTCCAGAACCAGTCGCCTTGACCGTACCGGGTAGCGGCGTCGGTGCTCTCGATGAGCAGGGCGGCCAAGCCCTTCATCACCACGCTGCGCAAAAGCTTCCGTGCCGCGGCCGCGCCTGCCTGCTCGCCGACCACGTCGACTCGGCCCCCGCGGGCGTTGATCAGAGCGGCGTACTGCTCGGCGCCGGTTCCTGAGGCCAGCGCCGGAGTGGCCAATCCCCGTCCTAGAACCGGTGCCATCAATGCCACATCTACAAAGAGTGCCCCCCCGGCGGCAACCTGATTGGCAAGCGATTCCTTGAGGCCAGGTGAGCCCGTGGAGAGATCGGCGTAAATCAGACCGTCGTCCAATGCCTTCGCCGCTTTTGCGAGCAGGGCACCGGCGCGCGAGGCGGGGGTCACCGCCAGTGCCAGACGGCAACTTGCCACTGCCGCCTCCGGGCTTTCACAATTGCTTACTCCGGCAATCGGTGGCACCGGGGCCGGGTCATAGCCAAAGACCTCGTCGCCGGCGTGGACCAGATCGGCCGCGAGCCGGGACCCGGCCTCACCCAAACCCAACACCGCCACCCGCATGGCCTTCACTCCTCCGAGCTATCGACCCAGCGAACTCCCAGACCTTCGAGGCGCGAGCGGAAGCCGTAGAGATCGAGGCCGAGCTCACCAGAAGAGAGACGAGCCCTCGTCTCCTCTTCTTGGTGAAGTCGGCGGCGGGCCGACTCCAAGATCTCCGCCGCTCGCTCCCGCTCCACCACCACTACCCCATCGTCGTCCGCGACGATTACATCGCCGGGCGAGACCGTCACCCCCGCGCACACGACCCGGGCGTTGACTGAGCCCGGCTCGCTCTTCGTAGTGCCCGCAGCGTGAATCGACCTCGCCCACACGGGGAAGCCCATGGTGCGCAGATCGGCGACGTCACGCACACCGCCATCGATGACCAACCCTCGGCATCCGCGGTTGGTCACCGAGACGGCCAACAGCTCACCAAACATCCCGTGGTCCGCCGGCGATGTGGGGGCCACCACCAGGACGTCGCCCGGCTTGATGACCTCCACCGCGGCATGAATCATGATGTTGTCGCCCGGCTCACAGGAAACGGTTACCGCCGAGCCGGCGATACGCGCCCCTTGCTGGATCGGTCTGATCCCCGGAGGGAGGAGAGCGGTTGCGCCAGCCTCGTGAACCGTTGCCACCCCGGCAGCCTGGAGTCCTTCGATCACCCCACGCTCGGCACGCTTGATCGACCTGACAACAATCCCGTCAACCATCTCAAGTGAGCTCAGTGGTGACTTGCGGGTACACCCGCTGATAAGCCTCCGCCTTGGTTTCGGCCACCAAACCGAGGTTGGGACCCGAATTGCGCTGGGCTTGCGCCCCCCGTCTGACGGCCACCTCGGTGTAGTAGTCCCACAGATGTTGCTGGCCCTCCATGCATTTCATCGCCTCGACCTTTTGGTCCCAGACCTCGGTGATGTCGAGCAGGACGTCGGGCATGAATCCGGAATACTCGGTTTGGTGCGGCTCGAAGAGAAAGACCGGCGGAGCCCCGATGACCTCCGACCCCGGGTCGTATCCGGCCGCCTGAGCGATGACCCGGGCCCTGGTGGCGATCGAATGGGCGACCTCGTGATCTTGGTTCCAAGGATCCCGCGGGGCGTGGGTCAGAACGACGGTGGGTTGCATCTCGCGATAGAGCTTTACGAGCCGGTCGAGAACCTCTGGAGTTTCGACCAAGGGGTAGTCGTCGGCGTCGAAGGCCACGAGCCTGGCTCTGAGAACTTCGGCCGCTGCCTCCGCCTCGACGTGCCTCTTTTCCTTGACCTGCTCGAGAGTCATGCCCTGGCTCCAGTAGCGAGCAGATTCGCCGCGCTCGCCATAGGCAAGGCAAACCACCGTGACGTCGTGTCCCCGCGAGCCGTATAGCGCAATCGCGCCTCCAGCTCTCCAGACGAAGTCTCCGACGTGGGCGCTGATCACGAGAAGCGACTCGCGACTCATCGCCCCACCCTATCGAGAGGCCCCCTCCGTCGCCTACGGCGACACCTCCCCCATCGCTCACTCCGTTCGCTGGGGGAGGAAACGGCTCGCTGTTTCTCCCCCGCAGGCGGGGAGGGGGGTTCTGTTTCTCCCCCCGCAGGGGGGAGTACCGCCGCAGGCGGGGAGGGGGGATCGATAGCTATCTTCCGTGGCGGGAGGTACCGATCATGAACGCCGATCCCGAAGGTATCCGCTGCATCTTGATGCGGGGCGGCAGTTCCAAGGGAGCGTTCTTCGTGACCTCCGACCTACCGGCTGATCCCCAAGAGCGCGACTCGCTCCTCCTTCGCATCATGGGTTCGCCCGACTCCCGACAAATCGACGGCGTTGGTGGCGCCCATCCCCTTACGACCAAGGTCGCCGTCGTTTCCCCCTCCGATCGCGAGGACATCGATATCGAGTATCTGTTCTTGCAGGTGTCGGTGGATCGCCCTGAGGTCAGCGACCAACAGAACTGCGGCAACATGCTGGCCGCGGTGGGTCCCTTCGCGCTGGAAAGGGGATTGATCAGCGCAACCGAGGGACGAACTTCGGTTCGCATCCTGATGAAGAACACCGGAGCCCTGGCCACGGCGAGCTTCCCGGTTGAAGGGGGGAGACCGGTGTACGCCGGCGAGACCGAGATCAGCGGCGTGCCGGGCGCCGCGGCCGAGATCAGGATCGAGTTCCAGAACATCGCCGGTTCCAGCACTGGATCCTTGCTTCCCACCGGGCGGGTGGTCGACCGGGTGGAAGACATCGAGGTCAGCCTGGTCGACAACGGGATGCCAGTGGTGGTGCTCCGCGCTTCCGATGTGGGGGTGAGCGGAGATGAAAGCTGTGAGGAGCTCGAGGCCAACACCGACCTAACCCGGACGCTCGAGCGAATCCGGCTCACCGCTGGCAAGCTGATGAATCTCGGGGACGTGAGGGGGACCACGGTGCCGAAGTTGACCATGATCTCGCCTCCCCGATTCGGAGGGGCGATCTCCACCAGGACCTTCATCCCCCACCGCTGTCATCAGGCGATCGGGGTGTTGGGAGCGGTCAGCGTCGCCACGGCCTGTCTTCTTCCAGGATCTCCGGCGGGGACCCTGGCCCAACTCGCTCCCGACGCCGACGTGGTCCGGCTCGAGCATCCGACCGGAACCTTCGAGGCCTGGGTTCGGCTAGCCGTCGAAGCTGAGGAAACACCCCGGATCGAGGCGGCCGGGATAGTCCGCACCGCCCGCAAGCTCATGGACGGTCTGGTCTTCCCGCGGTCTTATGACGCGAACTTCCGCTCCCTGGGACGGCATTCAGTCCCACTTAACGGATAGGGTGAGCACCACTGTTTTCCCAGCCGCGATAGTTGACGCTGGTGGTGGCAGAAGAGGAGGTATGAATGAACAAAACACCCCACCGAGTGGGTTTCGTCTGGTTGATCGCCGTGCTGGCTCTCGTGTTGGGAGCCTGCGCCGGCGATGGTACGGCTGAGACAACGTCCGGTCCGGCGACTACCGCCGCCCCGACCGAGACGACTGCAGCTCCGCCCGAAACAACCGCGGCTCCGACTGAAACCACCGAGCCCGCCTCGACCGAGCCGGTCCGGATTGGCCTATTGACCGATCTCACCGGGTTCACGCCGTGGGCGGTTCAGGCCCAGGACGGGTTCATGCTCGCTGCTCAAGAGATCAACGATGCCGGCGGGATCGACGGACGGATGATCGAGATCGTCGTCCAGGACTCAGAGAATGATCAGGACGCTGGGGTCACCGGCTACGAACGGCTGGCCGAAGAAGGCGTGGTGGCGATAGGGGGGATCATTTCCAGCACTGTTGGCGCTGCCGTCTCTCCGGTCGCCGAGGAGCTGCAGATCCCGACTTTCCTCATCAAGTCGGGGACGGAAGCGGCGCTCACCGCCGATAGCCGCTACATGTTCCGCACCTGCCTTCCCGCCGCCCCCATGGACGCAGGCCCGGTCCTCCAGTATGCCCAAGGCCAGGGTCTCACCCGGGTGGGAGCGATCGTGGCCGACTATGCCTGGGGTCACTCCTTCCGAGCGGCGATGGAGAACACATTCGCCGACTCCGGCATCGAGTTCCACATCGAGACCGCTCCGGTTCCCCCGGACACTGACTTCACCCCCTTTGTCCGGGCCATGGCTGACTTCGGGGCGGAGATGATCGTCGCTACCGGCCATCCGCCGGGAAGCGGGCCGATCGTCGCTCTGTCGGCCGATCTGCACGACGTGCCCGTCACCGGAGCCTGGTCGCCCCCCAATCTCGTTCTGGGTGGTCTGGCCGAAACCGCCATTGGCCGTTACGCCGACTTCGCCTGCGCCGACTACTTCAGCGACGGCTATGCCGACCTGGCGACCCGATACCTGGCCTTCTCGGAAAATCAGTTCATGTCCGACGATGCCGTCGCCGGATTCGGAATCGTGACCATGGTGGCTCAGGCCGTTGGTGAGGTGGGCGACGACCCGGTAGCCATTGCCGAGTACCTGCACGCCAACTCCTTCGACCTGGAGGGCTATGCCCACACCATGAGCTGGACCGAGTGGGGCGAGCTGGCAGAGTCGCAACCGATCTTCACCCTCATCAACGAGGGACCGGCTCCGGAAGGGCTCAACGAGGCCGGCGAATGGTGGTTCGACCTGCTGGTCCACGCCGAACCGCTCGAGCCGTACCAGCCATAAACACCGGGTGCCCTCCCTTGAGCTCCGAGACGTCGGGAAGTCGTACGGCGGCCTCCCAGCCGTTGACGGGGTGAGCATCGGGGCCGACGAAGGCGAGATCCTCGCCATCGTCGGCCCCAACGGTGCCGGGAAGAGCACCCTTCTCAAGCTCATCGTCGGCCTGGAGCGGGCGACCAAGGGAGCCGTCGTATTCAACGGCGAAGACCTAACCACCTTCCCGCCGCACCGGATTCGGCAGCGGGGGATCGCCCTCGTGCAGCAAACTCCGAGGGCGTTCCCCAGCATGAATGTTCTTGAGAACGTCGCCCTTGCCGCCCTGTTCGGCCGCGCCAATGCCCACCGCGACGAGGAACAGGCGCTCGCCCACGCCCGTGAGGCGCTCGAGTTCGTGGGCCTCGAGGGTCGCCGTTTCGACCACGTCGGCAATCTCAATCTGCATCAGCAGCGATTTCTGGCGCTGGCCCGAGCGGTTGCCGGGGAACCCCGCGTCCTACTCCTCGATGAGGTGATGGCCGGGCTTAATGACGCCGAGCTCGCGACTTCGATCGAAATCGTCCGCGCCATTCGGGATCAGCGACGGGTCACCGTGATCTGGGTGGAGCACGTCATGAAGGCGGTGATGAGCCTGGCCGAGCGAGTGGTGGTGCTCAACTTTGGCAAGGTCTTGACAGAAGGCCCACCTAAGGACGTGATGCGAGATCAGGCGGTAGTCGAGGCCTATCTCGGAGAAACCAGCCAGAGTGCTTGACGTCACCGGGTTCTCGGCCGGCTACCAAGGAAACGACGTCGTGCACGATGTCTCTTTTCAGGTCAACGAGGGCGAGGCGGTGATGATCATCGGCTCCAACGGGGCCGGGAAAACCACTCTCTTCCGGGCGATCTGCGGTCTGTCACCGACCTCGTCGGGCGTGGTCTTCTTCAACGATGTCGATGTAACCGGGATGCCCGCCCAACGCATCGTTCGCCTTGGGATGGGTTTCGTGCCGGCAGAGCGTCACCTCTTTCCGCGCATGACCGTGCAGGAGCACCTCGCCCTCGGGGCCTATCCCGGACGACCCGACCCCCAAACGATGTCGATCGTCCTCGATCTTTTCCCCAGGCTCGCCGAGCGCAGGCGTCAACACGCCGGGACGATGAGCGGGGGTGAACAGCAGATGCTGGCCGTCGGCCGCGCCCTCATGTCTCAGCCTCGCCTCTTGGTGCTCGACGAGCCAACCACCGGCCTTGCTCCCAAGCTGGCCCACGAGGCGTACGAGGCTCTCCGGGTGTTGCGCCAACAGGGGCTCACGCTGCTAGTTGCCGAGCAACAGGTGCCGTTGGCGATGGCCTACACCGACCGCGGTTACGTCCTCGAGAACGGAGTGGTGACCCTCGAGGGAACCTCCGCCGAGCTCGCCGCCGACCCCCGGGTTCGAACCGCCTATCTGGGGGTCACATGATCGCCACTGTTCTCGATGGAATTGTCCTCGGACTCCAATTCGGCTTGCTGGCGGCCGGCCTCACCCTGGTCTATGGGCTGGGCGGTGCTCTCAACCTGGCCTACGGACAGATGGCAATCATCTCAGCCATGGTGGTTCTGTTCGCGATGGATGCCGGCATGTCCGTCCTGCCGGCGGTGGGAGTGGGTCTCCTGACAGGAGCGGTGCTGGGGTTGCTCTTCGATCTCACCATCTTTCGGCCCGTCTACCGACGGCAAGGAGAGGCACGGGTGCTGCTCAGCCTCCTCCTGACCCTGGGGTTGGCATTCGTGGTCGACGGCTTCCTCACCTGGCGTTATCCGTTTCGGGGTCTCACCCTCAACATCGGTGGCGGTCCCGTCGACATCCTGGGCGTGCCCATGAGGCGTGGGAGTTTGCTGGCATCGGCCATCACCATCGTGGCCTTTGCGCTTCTCTTCGCCTTCTTCCGTGCCACCGCCCTGGGAAGGGCGGTGCGGTCGGTGATCGAGGACGAGCAGGGGGCCCGATTGGTAGGGGTCGATCCGCGCCGGATGCTGCGCCTGATCTTGATCATGAGCGGATTCCTGGCGGCCATCGTGGCGGTGACCCGGGCGATGGTCACTCCGGTGACGGTCACGCTCGGGTTTGAGATCACCGTCTTCGCGCTCATCGTCACGGTGGTCGGAGGACTGGGAAGTTTCCCCGGAGCCCTGCTGGCAGGGGTGATCTTGGGGATCATCAACAGCATCGCCGCCTCCTACATCGGCACTTTCCTTTCGCTGATCATCCTCCTGGCCGCCGCCGGCATCACCATCCTCCTCCGACCCTCCGGGCTCCTGGGGATCAGGGAATGAGCGATCAAGCCGCCCAAACCGCCGGTACGTCCCTGATCGGTGGCGCTGAACGCCGCTCCGGCCGCTCCCTCCGGGCCCTACTTCTTCCCCTTCTGGCGGCGGCAGCGCTGCTC
>JBOGEW010000017.1:0-2885 GCA_050742075.1 Acidimicrobiia bacterium | reverse complement strand
CCAACGCTCAGTCAGGGTCACCGGGTCCGTTTGGAAAAAGGTCGTGTCGGGCAGTGAGGTGGGGACAGTCGTGGCGACGGTGACCGGCGGAGTGGTCGTGATGACGATTGTTACCGGCGGGGCGGTGGCCTCGGGTTGAGTGGTGGCAGTGACTCCCCCTCCCGTCCTTCCCATGAGAAGCAATACCGCATATCCAGCCCCGGCCAGCACCGCTATGAGGCCGAGAACGACCGCAGACTTGATGAGGATGCCCCGAAGGTCGCTGGGGCGAAACCGGCGGGGCTTGACGGTCTTCCGCTCGCTTCCGGCGCGTATCGAGTCGGCGATCGTTGACCCGTCGTCCTCTTCCCGAATCTCAGGAGCGACCTCGTTTGCGAATTCCGGTGCCGGAGGAGCTGATGCGGCCGGAGCCTCCGATCCCTCGGGGCGGTAATTCTTGATCCGCGGCCTCCGTACCGGTGCCCCTGCGGCCATATGGGGGGCCTCGGCACCTAGTTCCGAAGCGGGAGGTACTACCGCCGCCTCGATGGCGGGTGGCGCCTCGATGGCTGGTGGCGCCTCGATGGCGGGTGGCACCTCGGTAGTTGGCTCAAGTGTGGGTTCTGGCTCAGGTGTGGTGTCCGATTTGAAAGCCGCCCCGATGGCGCTGTCCAGTCCCGCCGGATCATCAGCTGTAAAGGTGAGCGTCTCGCCTTCGGCCTGGATGGCAAAACGGGCAAAAGTCAGGCGGGCGATCTTCGCTTGATTGTGCTCCCAGGTGCCAATTTCCGAACCGCCTCCCCAAAGGACAATCCCGGCGCTTCCGATGATGATCGAAGCGTTGAGTACTTCCGAACCCGTCACGAGAGTGCCCGTGAAGCCAGGAGTGGCGACCGTCGGTGAGAGAGGCACGACTGGTGGCGGAGTTTCAGGCTCCGATGGGGAATCGGGCTCCGGGGGAGACTGGGGCACTTGTGGGGAATCGGGCTCGGGGGGAGTCACTGACAGAGGTTGGGGAGTCTCCGTCTCCTCGGAGGAGACGTGTTGAGCGCGGGATCCGTTCGGTACCGACCAGAGTTGCTCGTAGTCGGCGTTGGTCGTGGTGAGAGGAGTCCACGATTCCTCTTTGTCCTCCTCGATCGCGAACGACGGAACCAGGTCCAGGGGAACCTGTTCTGAGGGGGCGTTCTGGGAGAGATCGCCCGAGGGTGTGCTTTCTGGCGTATCGGCCATGATCAATTCTCATATTTATCGCCCAGAGGTGCCAGGCATTGAAGGCAATTTGGCTAGGGCGTCTGGCTCATCCTTCGGGGGCGATAAAGCCTTCCTTGGCCAAGAGCACCCGTTTGTTGTCCGCCCCACCCAGCGAATAGGCGCCCAGAGAACCGTCGGCGCGGACCACCCGGTGGCAGGGAACGATCAGGGGGATGGGGTTATTGGCCATGGCACTCCCGACGGCTCGGGCCGCGCCGGGACGCCCGGCCTGTCGTGCCAGCCACTGGTAGGGCCGCACTTCTCCTCGAGGAATCGTGGTGGCTATCAGCATGATTTCTCGACGGAACGGAGTCACTCCCCTCAGGTCGAGAGGGAGCTTCCCTGGATTTCCGGCTTCGATTCCACGCATGATCAACTTCTCCCACCCCGCCGGGGGACGAGCCTCGATCAGTTGTCGACCAAACCGATCTGCGAAGTAGTCCTCAAAGAATTCGGCGAGGCTTACTGAGGAGACACCGCGCAGGTTGAAAGTCACGGCCAGATCGCCCACAGGGCTCTCGTAGAAGGAGACGCCGTCCGCTAACCCCGTACCCAGTTCGACGTTGGCCTGGATCGACGCAGGTGCGTTTCGACGCAACCCGGCGAGCGCTTCTTCAATGTTCATTCTTCGTCCTCCATGATTGTTCTCAGTCTCTGTAATCCCCGATGGACGTCTGCTTTGACGGTCCCAACCGGCCGCCCGATCACGGATGAAATCTCGGGGTAGTCGAGGCCCACCACATGGCGGAGGACCACCGCCTTCCTGATGGGGAGGCTCAGCTTTTGCAAACGGGCCTCCCAAGCGAGCCAGTCGGGAGGCTCGGGATCATCCCTCCCAACCTCGAAGAGCTCCGAAGCCAGAGTCGGGCGCCGGGCGCGATCCCGGAGATGATTGCGTCCCAGGTTGAGAGCGATGGTCCATATCCATCCGCGCAATGAGAGGTTGCGGACTCGATTGGCGTCATACACCGAGAGAGCGCGATAGGCCCGAATGAATGTTTCCTGGGCGAGGTCTTCGGCATCTCCCCCGGCTAGAGACCGCAGCCCGGAGAAGAGCTCCGACTGGAGGTCTTCAACCAGTTCGGGAAAGGCCCGATCGAGGTCCTCGGCCAGGCGGATTCGGAGATCTTCCATCAATCAAGGAACCCCAAAGAGGTTCGCCCGGTTGCATGCATCTCAGATCGCGTGGGCGGGCTCGTTCCAGTATCTCGAAGTGGCTCGGCGCCAGACGAGGCCGAAGATGATCGCCGCCAGCGCCAGGCCGAGGAAAATCGAGCGAACCGAGTAAGACGTCGCCAGCCATCCGAATAGCAACTGGGATATCGTGGAGGTAAGCGTGACGGCTGCGAAGTCGAGGCCGAAGATGCGGCCCTTGATGGAGTTGTCGGTGTAGAGCTGAAGGCCGTAGGAAGAAAAGCTCCACTGGCTCCCGGCGCCGGCGTGTCCCAAAAACACGGCTGCCGCGGCGATAAGAAGGGAAGGGGCCGTCGCCGTCCCCAAATAGGAGAGGCCCCAAAAGGCCATGCATGCGCCGATCGAGGTGAGTACGGCCCGGTCGGTACCACCAACCATCCGCCGGATGAGAAAGGGACCTATGACAACCCCGATTCCGCGGGCGGCGAGGAGCCAGCCGACGCCATCGTCACCTGCTC
>JBOGEW010000016.1:0-2626 GCA_050742075.1 Acidimicrobiia bacterium | reverse complement strand
GCCGGAAGGTCGGCGAGCGCATCGACCACCACCCGGCGAATGGGATTGAGGACGTGCCCGAGAGAACCCCGTTGGCGCCAATTCATTAGGTAGGCCTCAGGGTCGGCGGTCCTCCGCCGGGTCCCGGTGAGAGAGGAGAGCAGGGCCAGCACGCGCACCAACAAGGAGCCGCCTTGCCGTCGAGCCTTGTTCAGTACAGCTGCCCGCACCTGACGGCCGATGCCTGTCGGATCGACCACTGCCAGTGCGCCCTCGACTGCCGCCCGGTTGGCGCGCGCTCGGGATTTCGGCTCCACCAAGGGTTGGGGCGGAGCATCGGCGTTGACTCCAGCCCGAGCGGCTACGTCGCCTAAGGCGAGAGAGGCATCCGTCGCGAGCTTTTGGGCCAACGCGGCCTTGCGATCTGCCGCCCCGCCGAGATCGTCGCGCAGAGCTCCGATCCCTTCTCCGCTCTGGGCCGACAGCATCCGGATCGATGGTCGAGCGATTCCGGCCACAGATAGCCGCCGGGCGAAGTCTTCCTCGAGGAGGCGCTGGTCATCTGCTCCCAGTCGATCAGCCTTGTTGAAAAGAAAGACCATTCTCTCGCCATGGGGCGATAGCTGGCGCAGGTATCCGTGCAGCCTCTCGTCGTCGTACTTCTCGGGATCGACCACCCAGTAGACCGCATCGATTCGAGGAAGCAATGCATCAACGGTTGCTCGGTGTTGCACATTGACACTGTCGATGTCGGGCAAGTCGAGGATCGCCACGTCGGCCAGAGTCCGATGCTGATGCCCGACGACATCTTCGACGCCCACCCATTGCAGGAGCGGTTCCACCTCCACACGATCGTCCTCCTCTACCCAGGCCAGGGGACGAGATGTCGTCGGCCGGATGGCGCGCACCTCGCTCACCGTGCTCTCCGCCAAAGCGTTCAAGAGCGATGACTTGCCGACCCCGGTGCCACCTGCCAAAGCGATGACATAGGTGTTGCCCGAGAATCCGGTCCTTTCCTCGACCAGGGCCGCCGTTCGCTCGGCCTCAGTCGTGTCGAGACCGAGTTCTCTGGCAGCCGCGGTTCCCTCGGCCAGGGCCGCAAGGATCTCACCTAGCGAGGTCAAAGCGTGCTGGCTCCCTCCCGGGCTTCGTCTGCCAGCCGCCGCAGGGTGTCGGGCAGATCCTTCTCGACCGGCCCGAGGGCATCGGCGAATCGCTGGCGATCGCGATCGAAAGCCTCGGTAAGCAAGTCGGCCAGGCGACTGCGGGCGCGCTTGACGAAGGCGGCTACGTTGGCCTCGCCGAAGATGGCCTCAAGAAGCTTTTGATTGACAAAGGCGGTGGCGGCGCCAATACCGACCTCGGTTCCGGTCAGGCCGCCGGTGTGGGCAAAGACCGCAACCATGGCGCTCGTTCCGAGAACATTGAGTCCGACCGAAGCTGCCTGCGCCCAGGCCTTGCGCTGCTGACCGAGCGTCGCCATTTCGCTCCCGATTGCCTCGCCCCAGGCGTGGAGCGACTCGCGCAGGCGACCGTCGAAATCGGCGTTGGCGGCCCAAAGCTGGGGTTGGTCGGCCAACGCCCGAGCACCGAATGGGTCGTCGGACCAGATCGAGGAGGCACGGCGAGCAGCATCATCGGCATGCCTCCGAGCGGAAGCCACGAGATCCGCGAAGGCCGCCTCGCGCACCGGTGGGGCGGGCGGTGGAGGTTGGGTTCGAAAGAGGTTCCGAATGCTGGCGGCGATCTTGCCCACGCCTTCGGCCAGGAACCGGGCCAGCGGACCGGCACGGACGAAATCGAGCCACTGCTGAAGCACCTCGGAGCGGAGGAAATCTCCGTTCTCCACCTCGTTGGTCAGCATCCGCCATCCCCGCTGATAGGCCCGGTCCGACTCATCGAGGAGCGCTTGGGCCGCAACCTGTTCCTCTTCGGTGTCGTGGGCGATTTCCTCGACGCTTTCGGGCAGGCCCTCAAGGGCAGTGACGAGGCCCCGGCGGGTGACTGCCCGCCGGGTGGCGGCGTCGTCGCGTAACTTATCGATCGCGCCGGTGATGGGCGCAAGTGGCGTGGCAGAGAGAGCGTCTCGCGCCAGGTCGAGCGCCCCTTCGGCCACGGATACGACCTCGAGGTTTCCCAAAGCCCCCTGGTTGTCGAGACCACCCCTATTAAGTAGTGCCCGGTAATCGGCCATGACGTCGGATTGCTCGGCGGCGTCGACCGGCATCCGGTTGATCACCATCAGGAGCGGGACTCCCCGCTGCCGGGCCCGATCAAGCACCAGCCACGGCACCTGGTCGGCGTAACGGGTCACACTGGTGACGAAGATCACCAGGTCGGCTTTTTCAAGCAGGTCAAGGGCGAGGTCGCGGTTGTGTTGCTCCACGCTGTCGAAGTCGGGAGAGTCGACGATCACCAGGCCCTTCGGCGCCTGGGGGTCTTCGATGATGGCGAGCCCCGGGTGCTGGCCGATTGCGTCATCGGGATTCACCAGGGCGACCGGCTGGCGAGTGGTGGGGCGGAGCAATCCCGAGGGACTGGCTGCTTTCTGAGCCAGTGCGTTGAAAAGCGATGACTTCCCCGACCCGGTCGAGCCGAGGATGACAACGAATAGTGGGGCGAGGAGATCCGAAGCTCTCGGCAGGAG
>JBOGEW010000015.1:0-2320 GCA_050742075.1 Acidimicrobiia bacterium | reverse complement strand
CCTAGTCCTGCCGACTGAGTACGAAAAACTCGTTTCCGTCGGGATCGATCAACTCCGCCCTGAGCATATGGTCCCGACCGGGGTCCATCCTGGTGGCGCCGAGAGCGATGAGCCGATCGACCTCGGTCGCTTGATCATCCGCGAGCAGGTCGAGGTGGAGGCGGTTCTTTTCACTCTCCACTACCAGGGGCGGCCCGAACGTGATGAACGGCCCGCGTCCGTCCGGAGCACGGATGGCAACATCGCCATCCTGGTCGTAGACCACCGGCCATCCGATAGCCTCCCCCCAGAAGTAGCCGGTCACGGGATTGGCAGGCTCGAAGACGACGGCTCCGATGAAGTCGGTGTCGGCGAGGAACTCTCCACGGATGACGATGCAGAACTCGTTGCCTTCGGGGTCAGCCAGCACGATGTGTTCGGCATCTGGACCTTGCCCGATGTCGACGCGCTCGGCGCCGAGTGCGGTCAATCGGTCGACGATCTCCCGCTGGTGTTCGACGGATTCGCTGACCAAATCGAGATGTATCGGATTCTTGCTGGTCTTCGGTTCCGAGACCTGGAAGAAGGCGAGCATGAATGGAGTGCGATCGGTTGGCAATACGCGAATCTCACCGCGAATCTCGCCGTCGGCTTCCTCGTCAATCTCCCAGCCAAGGTTGCTCGCCCAAAACCGAGCGATACGAAGCGGGTCATTCGCATCGAAGCGAAGATGGGCGAGCCGGGTTGTCATGGCAAGCCTCCCCTTCCCGGGCAAGGCCGATGGCGAACTGCATCCAACACCGTGACGCGGAGCGACGGTCGAGCCACTACTCCTTGGCCGAGGTGTTGAACATCCAACGCACCCCATACTTATCCATCAGGGAGCCGAAGTAGTCGCCCCAGAACTGCTCACTGAGGTCCATCTCGATAGCGGCGCCCTCGCTCAGGGCGGCGAAATAGCGGTCGGCGTCGCGGCGATTGTCGAGCTCCAACATGATGTAGATGTTGTTGCCTTGGTCGACCGTGAATCCCATCGATTCGGGGGCGTCGGTCCCGTGCAGCATGTAATCGTCCACGATGGGGAGCTGGATGTGCATGATCAGGTTCTTGTCCGCCTCGCTCAGTTCAGGCTGGCCGGGCTGGGGCGGGACATCTCCCATTCGAGAAACGTCCCCAACGAAATCGGTGCCGAAGATCGACTTGTAAAAGTCGAAAGCCTCTTCAGTCTGGTTGGCGAAGTTAAGGTAAGTGCTTACCCGGGCCATCTATCCCTCCTTGGATAAACCTGACGTTAGGTTACGCACCGCCCGGCACTGACACTCGGGGCTCTCGCCTGAGCTGTCGGCGGCTATCGGGGCGGCCAACACGATGCCGATTCGTCATCGGGAGCCAAGGTGTTTAAGGCTGTTGGATGAAAGAGCTCAGGTCCGGGATCCGTCAGGCAAGCAAGCGGCCGGATGAGAAGACGTGAATCCTGCAACTTTTCCGAATGCTCTGCACTGCTATTTGGTGCGTTGTATCGCCCTCACCGTCCTGACGGCGAGCCAAATTCTATGCAATGGTCGAGCTTCCTCGTTCCTCAGATCCTGGCGCCAAGCCCGGTTATGAGCATTCTGGTACCTCGCTGATCAAGTTCGATCTGTCAGCGAGATGAGGTGGTCGAGCAGCACCCGCGCCCCGGAATGGTCGATGTCCCGCGTTGCCGTGAGCAAAACCACCTCGCCCTCACGGGATAGATCCAGAAGATGGCGTACGGCGACGATGGCGGGGGCACGATCGAGCTCGATGCGATAGCGGCGGGCGAACTCCTCAAACCGTCCGGACTCGTGGCCATACCACCGGCGCAGCTCGGTGCTGGGAGCGACGTCCTTCAGCCACTCGTCGAGACCCGCCTCGCTCTTCTTCACCCCGCGCGGCCAAAGGCGATCGACTAGGACCCTCTTCCCGGAAGGGACCGTCTTGTCGTAGATGCGATGGATCGAAAAGGACACCCGTACCCCCGATACCCGAAAGGAGGTCTGACAATGACCCTAAAAGTCACCGAGCCTCCCTGATTCCTGTAATTCCGGTTTTGCCTCTCGTTAGCGTGCGGCAGTTGTGGGTCGAATCGTCGAAGCCATAGCTCCAAGGCGTCTCGGGCGGGACTTCCGATGGCTCTTCGCCGCGTCGTGGACCACCAACATCGGCGACGGTATAGCGGTGGCAGCCGGACCCCTCCTGATGGCGGCCCAGACCAGAGATCCCGGCCTCGTGGCGATGGCGCTTCTCGTGCAACGCCTTCCTTACCTTCTCATCGGCCTCTACGTGGGCGTGCTGGTCGATCGACTCAACCGACGGCGGA
>JBOGEW010000014.1:0-5329 GCA_050742075.1 Acidimicrobiia bacterium | reverse complement strand
GCTCCGGGCCGAGCATGTCCCCGGCGGCGATGCGGAAGACGAGCGCATATCCGATCTGACCGGCCGCTCCGGTGACGGTGACCCGCACAGGTTTCTTCACGTCGCCCGGCCCTACATTCTCTCGATGACCGCGGTGGCGAACTCGGAGGTCTTGACCTCGGTGGCGCCGTCCATCAATCGGGCGAAGTCGTAAGTGACGATCTTGTTGCCGATCGTCCCTTCGAGTCCTTTCACGATCAATGCCGCGGCCTCGGGCCAGCCCAGGTAATTGAGCATCATCTGCCCGGAAAGGATGACCGAACCCGGGTTGACCTTGTCCTGGCCGGCGTACTTGGGAGCGGTGCCGTGGGTAGCTTCGAAAACCGCGTGCCCGGTGACGTAGTTGATGTTGCCCCCGGGGGCGATGCCGATCCCGCCCACCTGGGCGGCGAGGGCATCGGAGATGTAATCACCGTTGAGGTTCATGGTGGCGATCACGTCGTACTCGGCCGGCCGGGTGAGAATCTGCTGGAGAAAGGCGTCGGCGATCACGTCCTTGACCAGCAGCTTGTCTCCCGGTTCACCCCCTGACTGCTCCCAGGAGACGGCTCGGTCCGCATACTCCTCCGCCGCCACTTCGTAGCCCCATTTGCGAAAGGCTCCCTCGGTGAACTTCATGATGTTGCCTTTGTGGACCAGCGTGACCGATTTTCGACCTTGGGCGAGGGCGAATTCGATGGCAGCCCGCACCAGGCGCTTGGAACCGGTCACCGAGGCGGGTTTGATCCCCAGACCGGAGTCCTCGCGGATGTCCCAGCCGAACTCGGAATCGAGGAATGCCAGGAGCTGCTTGGCGCCCTCGCTTCCCTCCTCGAGCTCCTTTCCGGCGTAGACGTCCTCGGTGTTCTCGCGGAAGATGACCATGTCCACCAGCTCCGGTTGCTTGACCGGAGAAGGAACCCCCTGGAACCAGCGGACCGGCCGAACACAGGCATAGAGATCGAGTGTCTGACGCAAGGCCACGTTGAGGGAGCGAATCCCACCACCCACCGGTGTGGTCAAGGGTCCCTTGATGCCGACGAGATGCTCGCGGAAGGCGTTCACGGTCTCCTCGGGCAACCAGGAACCGGTCTGGTTGTAGGCCTGCTCGCCGGCGATGACCTCATTCCACTCGATCTTCTTCTGACCGCCGTACGCCTTTTCGACCGCCGCCTCTAGGACTCGCACCGCCGCCGCCCAGATGTCGGGGCCGGTGCCGTCCCCTTCGATGAAGGGGATGATCGGATCGTCCGGGACCTGGAGGCCATCGCGGCCCATCGTGATCTGTGTTGGCAAGTCGCTACTCCTCTTTGCGACGAGGGTAATTCGGCCTGTGAACGGCCTGGTGAGCCTTCTCGAAGGGAGGCAGCGAGTCTTCGAGCATTTGCCGGCTGGCGGTCAACGAGATCCGAAAATGGCCCGGGCCTTCACAAACGGTTCCGGGGAGAACGATGACCCCGTCGTCAGCGAGTCGTTGGCAGAAGGCGAAGTCGTCAGGATCGGGGCTGCGAACCCAGAGGTAAAAGGTGCCCTCGGGCTTCTTGACCGAGTAACCCATACGGCTCAGCTCATCGACTACTAGGTCGCGCTTTCGCTCCAGCTCGACGAGGTCGATCGAAAGATGTTCGAGGTCGTCGATCGCCCGCTGCATCACGCCGTTGGGAAACAGCCACCCCCCGGCCACCTGCGCCGCCTCGATGAGAGATTGCATCTCCTCGCGGTCGGGCATCGACGGGTTCACCGCCAGCCATCCGAGCCGCTGGCCCGGGGTGAGCAGCACCTTGCCATAGCTGTAGGAGATGAGGGTCCGGTCGTAGAAAGCCGAAGGGCTGAGAAAGCTGGCGTCGGAAAAGACGAGCCGGGCATAGGGCTCGTCTGATATCAGATAGATCTCTTGATGGGTGGAGCGGTCGTTCAACAGATCGGCGAGAGCCCTAAGCGTCGAAGCGGGGTAGATACGACCGGTGGGGTTGTTGGGGGTGTTGACAATGACGGCCCGGGTCCGGGGAGTGATGGCGTTGGCGATGGCGTTGAGATCGAGGTCGTAGTCGTCGGATTGGACACTGACCTTCACGGGAACCGCTCCGGCGCCAAGGATCATGCCCTCGTAAAGGAACCAGGGCGGCAACGAGAAGATCACTTCGTCGCCGGGATCAACCAGGACATCGAGGGCCACAGCCAAAGCACCGAAAGCACCGGGGGTGAGGGCGACATCTTCGGGCTCGAACGCTAAACCGCGCCACTCGATCAATCGCTTGGCGACGACCGCGCGGGCATCGGGATCGGAGCGGTGATAGGCATAAGAATCGCGGTCGATCGGAGGGAGTTGCCGAGCCAGCGCTTCGACATATCCGGGAATGGGGAGCTCCTGAGGATTTCCAAACGTGAGGTCAACGGTGCCCGGTCGGGCACGGAGGGTTTCCCACCGGGGGATGAAGCCGAGCAGGCGGCTATTGGCTTGGGCAATCGAACCTATGCGGGCAGAGGGCATCGAATAATCCTTTGGTTCAGTGAGCTCTGGCGGCAGTGAGGGTATTGACGAGGAGCATCGCCCGCGTCATCGGACCCACCCCACCGGGGACCGGGGTGATCGCCGAGGCCACCTCGGCGACTGCTTCGAAATCGACGTCGCCCACCAGCTGGTCATCGAGACGATTGACCCCGACGTCGATCACCGTTGCTCCGGGTTTGATCATCTCCGCGGTGACAAAGCGCGGGGAACCGATGGCCGCCACCACGATGTCGGCCGCAACAGTCAATTCGGCAATAGCCATGGATCGGGAGTGGGCGATGGTGACGGTGGCGTCGATCCCGCGGGCGCCGAGAAGCAGGGCGAGAGGCCGACCGACGAGAAAACTCCGTCCGACGATGACCACCCGCTGACCGCGGGTGGGGATCTCGTAGTGATCGAGCAATCTCATCACCCCGGAAGGAGTGCATGGCTTCAGGCCGGGCTGATTGAGCACCAAACGACCGAGGTTCTGGGGATGAAGACCGTCGGCATCCTTGGCCGGGTCGATGGCGTTGACGGCGGCCTCGGGGTCGAGGCCGTTGGGGAGGGGGAGCTGAACCAAGATCCCGTCGACTTTCTCGTCCTCGTTGAGGGAGGCGATCAGCTCGAGCAGTTTTTCCTGCGAGATGTCGGCGGGAAGTTGGTGATGGATCGAAACCATCCCTACCTCTTCGGCGTCCCTTCGCTTCCCGCTGACATAGACCCGGGAGGCAGGATCGTCGCCCACCAGGACCGTGGCCAGACCGGGCGACCTTCGCAGCGCCCTCACCCCGGAGGCAACCTCGACCTTGACCGCGGCCGCCACTGATTTGCCATCGATGATCTGGGCCGGCATCACAGAGACGGTATCAGTGACGGAAGTGGCGCCGGGGGGCGGCGATGAAGGCGAGGCCGAGGCGATCGGCTGCCGCCAGGACTTGGGCGTCGTTACGCGAGCCGACCGGGGCCACAATGGCAGTGATCCCGGCCGCGGCCAGGGCCTCCACCCCGTCGGGGAAGGGGAAGAAGGCATCGGAGGCGGCCACCGCTCCCGCAGCCCTCTCTCCCGCTTGTCGCAGGGCTTTCTCGACCGCTCCCACCCGGCTCTGATCCCCGGCCCCCACTCCAATGGCGGCACGCTCATTGACGATCACGACCGCGTTCGACTTGGCATGACTGGCGACAATTAATGCCAGTCGAAGACTGGCTTCCTCGTGATGGCTCGGCTCCCTCTCGCTCCTGGTTTCCCAGCCCGCGCCGTCGTCCCAATCACGATTCTGGGCAAGCATCCCGTCCTCGACTCTGCGGAGGTCGAGGTCGAGCCCGTGAGGCGGAGTCGCGGTCAGGACGCGGACTCCTTCCTTGATGTCGCCCAGGTCCCAGACCTCAGGAGCGACCACCACCTCGACGAATCTCTCCGAGATGACGGCGGCCGTTTCCTCGTCGAGGGGGCTGTTGAGAGCGATTACCCCCCCGAAGGCCGAAAGCGGGTCACATGCCCATGCCCGGAGGAAGGCATCGACCAGCTTGGGGGCGGTGGCGACACCGCAAGGGTTGGCGTGCTTGACGATCACTACCCCCGGCGATTCGATCTCCGACACCAGACGCCAGGCCGCTTCGGCGTCGTAGATGTTGTTGAAGGAGAGGGGCTTTCCCTGCACCAGTCTCCCCCGCTCCCACCAGGGAGCGGAACCGACCACCCGATAAAGCGCCGCCTGCTGATGTGGGTTCTCCCCGTATCGAAGTTCGAGGACCCTTTCCAGGGGAAGCACAATCCGCTCTGGCAGCCCGTCCTCTTCCTCCTCCAACCAGTTGACGATGGCGGCGTCGTAGCTGGCGGTACGGAAAAAAGCGGCGTGAGCCAGGTCGTGCCGGGTCTCACCGACCAGTCCGCCATTCCGAATCTCAGCGAGGACGAGGGGGTATTGCTCGGGATCGGTGACGACGCCAACGAATTCATAATTCTTGGCTGCAGCTCGGATCAAGGTCACGCCACCGATATCGATCTGCTCGATCGCCTCGGCTTCGGTTGTGGCGGGCTCGGCCACGGTCTCCTCGAAGGGATAGAGATTGCACACCACCAATTCGAAGGCGTCGATCTGGTTGTCAGCTAGGTCGGCCCGATGAGCGGGGTCGTTGAGGCGGGCGAGGATTCCGCCGTGGATCCGCGGGTGAAGAGTTTTCACTCGCCCTCCGAGCATCTCGGCCGCCCCGGTGACCTCGGAGACCAGGGTGACCGCAACTCCCCCCTCGGCCAGGGTCGCGGCCGTGCCACCCGAGCTCACGATCTCGACTCCGCATTCCTTCAGGCCTCGACAGAAGTCGACCAAACCGGCTTTGTCCCACACGGACACCAGGGCCCTCCTTACCGGAATGAGGTCTAGGTCCATGAGACCCGTCGATTGTTGACGGCGAGGCGGCCCTGCAGCAAAGCGTTCACCACCCGCGGGTATAGCTGATGCTCCTCGGTTTGAATGCGGGCGTGGAGCGACTCGACGTTGTCATCGGGGAGTACCGGCACCGCTTGCTGGGCGATGATCGGCCCGTGGTCGACGTACTGATCGACGAAATGGACGGTCACCCCGCTGATCTTGACCCCGGCCGCCAGCGCTTGCTCGACGGCGTTGCGGCCCGGAAACGACGGCAACAGCGATGGATGGATATTGACGATCCGATCGGGGAACGTTTGCGGAGCGGTGGGTCCGAGGATGCGCATGAATCCGGCGAGGACCACGGCCCCCACCTGGTGGGCGGAGGCCGCTTTGAGGACGCTGTCGGTGAACGTGGTGCGATCGTTTTCGAATGGAACCAGTTCGGTGG
>JBOGEW010000013.1:0-5199 GCA_050742075.1 Acidimicrobiia bacterium | reverse complement strand
CCCCCAACGCTCGCTGTTCTCGCTGGGGAGGAGACGGCTCGATGCTCCCGCTGGGGAGGAGACGGCTCGCTGGCTGGGAGGAACATAGTTTCTTCGGTTAATATTTTCCCTAGTGAAGGAATCTACCGAGACCGACCTCGAGACGGCTGCCCGCCTTCGGCTGGTGGTGGCGAGGATGCAGCGCCTCCTCCGCAGCCAGGAGATGGGGGGCCTCTCGCTCACGGAAGCCTCATGCCTGGCCGTCATTGGCCGGCGAGGACCCCTTCCCCTCAACGAGATCGGGGCCAGCGAACACCTCTCCGCCCCCAGTGTCACCAAGACCATCACTCGGATGGAGGAAGCCGGGCTTATCGATCGGCTGACCGATCCCACCGATCGCCGGGTGAGCCTGGTGACGCTCTCGAAGAAGGGTCGAGCCTTGCTCGATCAAATCCGAAGCCGCCGCAACGCCTTCTTGCTATTGCGTCTGCACGAGCTCTCGCCCTCTGACTTGGAAGCAGTGGAGGAAGCGCTGCCGATTCTTGAGCGCCTGGCGGGAGAAGCGCCCACCTCATGACGGTCCTCGCCTCCTCCCGCGGCGCTTTTCACGACACCTTCCGGTCACTACGAATTCGGAACTTCCGTCTGTTCTTCATCGGGCAGGTGATCTCGCAGTCCGGTAGCTGGATGACGATGGTTGCCCAAACCTTGCTCATCCTCGACATGACCGGGTCGGGCGTGCTTCTCGGACTGCTGGCGGCCGCCCAGTTCGGACCCGTCCTCCTTCTTGGAGCCTGGGCGGGCGCAGTGGCCGATCGCAGCGACAAGCACCGGCTGCTGACCTTCACGCAGAGCGCGGCAATGGTGCAATCGCTCGCTCTCGGAACCGTAATCCTGGCGGGACTCGAATCGGTGCCGATCATCTTCGCCCTTGCCAGCGTTCAGGGAATCATCACCGCCTTCGACAATCCGGCCCGTCGCTCCTTTGTCGTAGAGATGGTGCCGAAGGAGAACCTCGCCAACGCTGTCAGCCTCAACAGCACGATGATGACGACTGCGCGAATGATCGGCCCCGCCCTCGCCGGAGTCTTGATCGTCACTGTCGGATACGCCTGGTGTTTCATTCTCGACGGCGCCAGCTACCTCGTCGTGCTCGCCGCTCTGCGACGAATGAGGCCCTCGGAGTTCTTTTCCGAAGCGCCTACTCCCCGCTCGCCCGGACAAGTGCGGGAGGGGCTGCGATACGTGGCCTCGCATCCAGAGCAGCTGGTCCCCTTGGTGATGATGGCAATCGTCGGGTCTTTCGCCTTCAACTTCACCGTCACCACACCGCTCCTGGTTACCGGGCCGCTGGGCGGGAGCAACCAGGCATACACCCTCCTCGTCTCGACCATGAGCTTTGGCTCGGTCACTGGTGCCATCGCCACCGCCCGGCGGCGAACGATTCCGTTCTCTCATCTCATATGGTCGGCGGCCGCCTTTGGCGTTGCCATGCTCGCCTTGGCCCTGGCGCCGGCGTTATGGCTCGCCTATCCGATCGCCTTCTTGGTGGGTCTCGGCAGCATCGCCTTCATGACCACTTCGACCGCAATGATGCAGCTCCAGGCCGAGCCTCGGTATCGCGGTCGGGTCTTGGCGCTGCAAGCCATGGTTTTTCTGGGGACCACCCCCATCGGCTCCCCGCTGGTCGGCTGGATGAGCGACCGCTTGGGGGCCCGAACCGCGATTGCCTTCGGGGCGGTCGCCTGTTTTGTCGCCGCCTGGTTCGGAGCCCGCCGGCTGAAGGGGCTCCCTCCCCGCTCTGAAACCGTGGAGCCGGCGTTGCTCGTGGACCGACCGGTCGCCTGACCGGCTCTCCGCGGATCAGACGCACCCCCATAGGCTGGAGCCAATGCGGGAGAAGGAGATCGGCGAAGAGGACCGCTGGCTGATGGCGGCGGGGCGCCACCGCGAGCTCTATGAGATCCTCGGTTGTCATCTCGACGAGTCCGGCGCCACCTTCCGGCTCTGGGCTCCCGGCGCTGCCTGGGCGTCAGTGGTGGGAACGTTCAACGACTGGAAGGGGAACGCCCACCCGCTCTCATCGCTCGGCAACGGATTCTGGGGAACGCGAGTCGAGGGCGTGAGCCACGGTGATTCCTACAAGTTCCAGGTCACCACCAGCCGCTATCGCTCGATCGACAAGGCTGATCCCTTCTCGGTCCTGATGGAAGAACCCCCGGCAACTGCCTCCCGTGCCTGGGACCTCGCCTACGAGTGGGGCGATGCCCGGTGGATGGCCGACCGTCAGCGCCAGCTCGCCTCTGATCAGCCGGTCTCGATCTACGAGGTTCACCTCGGATCGTGGCGGGATCACGGAGAGGTGTCATATCGCAAGATCGCCGAACCGCTCGCCGACTATGTCGTCGAGCAGGGCTTCACCCATGTCGAGTTCCTTCCCTTGATGGAACATCCCTTCTACGGCTCCTGGGGGTATCAGATCACCGGCTTCTTCGCCCCCACCGCCCGCTACGGAACCCCTCAGGATCTGATGTATCTGATCGATCACCTCCACCAGCGCGACATCGGAGTGATACTCGATTGGGTTCCTTCCCACTTCCCCGCCGACCAGCACGGCTTGGCATTCTTCGACGGCACCCATCTCTACGAGCATCCCGATCCCCGGCGGGGCTATCACCCCGACTGGAACTCGATCATCTTCGACTACGACCGCGGCGAGGTGCGCAGCTTTCTTCTCTCCTCAGCTCACTGGTGGCTCGATCGCTATCACGCCGACGGGCTTCGAGTCGACGCAGTGGCCTCGATGCTCTACCTCGACTACTCCCGCCCGGCCGGGCAGTGGCTTCCCAACGTAAACGGCGGCCGCGAGCACCTGGGCGCAATCGAGTTGTTTCGCCAACTCAACGGCAGCGTTCGTCACTCGCATCCGGGCGTGGCGATGCTGGCCGAAGAGTCCACCTCCTGGCCCAACGTCACCGGTCTCCCCGAGCAGGATTCCCTCGGCTTCCATTACAAGTGGGACATGGGGTGGATGAATGACACCCTTCGCTTCGTCCGGCTCGACCCTCTTTTCCGTTCGCAGCCCGACAGCCACCGCCTGCTTACCTTCCGCGGAATCTACGCCTACAGCGAGGAGTTCCTTCTTCCCCTTTCCCATGATGAGGTCGTCTACGGCAAGAAATCGCTGTTCGACAAACAGTGGGGAGGGCCGGAAGAGAAGGCCGCCGGCCTGCGCACACTGCTCGGTTACATGTGGACGGTGCCGGGGAAGAAGCTCCTCTTTATGGGTGGCGAGTTCGGACAGGTGCGGGAGTGGAACCATGATTCATCCCTCGACTGGCACCTGCTCGATGAGCCCCGCCATCGCCAAGTCCTCGATTGGGTCCGGGCGCTCAACCATTTGTTGCGAAGCGAGGCGGCGCTCTATCAAGAGGATTCAATCAGCTCAGGATTCGCGTGGCTCGAGGCCGACGACTACCCCCGCTCGGTGTTTGCGTATCTGCGCCAGGCTGAGGCGAGCCGTCCGGTGGTAGTGCTGCTCAACTTCACCCCGGTCACCTGGAAGCGGTACCAGGTGGGGGTACCCTCGAGTGGCGCCTGGTCAGTCTTGTTGGCCAGTGACGAAAAACGCTTTGGCGGTGGCGGCTCGTTGCCGTCCGCGCCAATGGCCAGCATGGGAAGGCCCCACCAAAACCAACCCGATTCGTTGACGCTTAACCTTCCCTCCCTGTCCGCAACGTTCCTGGTACCAGATCGTTTTGAGCGATGATCCATCGTCCTGAAGTTCTCTCGATCGTGCTGGCCGGTGGCGAAGGCAAACGGCTGATGCCGCTTACTCGCGACCGGGCCAAGCCGGCGGTTCCGTTCGGCGGTCATTACCGGTTGATCGACTTCGCTCTTTCCAATCTGGTCAACGGCGGGCAGCGAAAGATCGTCGTCCTCACCCAGTACAAGAGCCACTCCCTCAACGTCCACGTCTCTCGGACCTGGCGGATGTCGACCCTGCTCGGCAACTATGTGACTTCGGTCCCGGCCCAGATGCGCCTTGGACAACGCTGGTTCCTGGGATCAGCCGATGCCATCTACCAGAACCTCAACCTGGTGGAGGACGCGTCGCCTGAGTACATGTTCGTTTTCGGCGCCGACCATATCTATCGGATGAATCCCGAGGACATGCTCGAACAGCATCTCGAGAGCGGAGCCGGTGTCACCGTCGCCGGGATCAGAGTGCCCCTCGATCAGGCTTATCAGTTCGGAGTGATCGAGACGGGGTCTAGCACGGTGATCGAAGCTTTCCGTGAGAAGCCGACTGATGCCCATCCGATTCCCGGCGACCCGGACCACGCCTTCGTGTCCATGGGCAACTACATGTTTACCGCCAAAGTGCTGCTCGACCAGCTGGCCGCCGACGCCGAGGACGAGAACTCGCGTCATGACATCGGCGGGAATTTGATTCCGCAGATGGTCGATGCCGGCCTCGCCCATGTCTATGACTTCTCCGCCAACGAGGTCCCGGGGGTCACCGACCGCGAACGGGGCTATTGGCGGGACGTCGGACATCTCGACTCCTATTTCGACGCCTCGATGGACCTGGTGGCGACCGAACCGATCTTCAACCTCTACAACTCGGAGTGGCCGATCTACACCGCCTCAGTCACATCCCCGCCGGCGAAGGTGGTGGCGGTGGCGCATCATGGCTCCGGACAGATCGCCGACTCGATCCTCTCCAACGGCGTCATCGTGTCGGGTGCATACGTGCGCAACTCGGTCCTGTCCCCAGACGTGCGGGTGGAACCAGGGGCAGTGGTCGAGAACTGCATTCTCTTTGAGAACGTCACGATTGGAAGTGGAGCGGTGGTGAGGAAAACGATCATTGACAAGAACGTGAACGTGCCCCCCAATGCCCGCATCGGCATCGACCGGGAACAGGACGAGAGCCGATTCGAGCTCTCGCCCGGCGGTGTAGTGGCGATCGCCAAGAACCAACGCGTCGACTGACTGCTCCGCCCTCCCCGGCCGTTTCTCCCCCTTCGGGGGGAGAAAAAGCTCGTCTGTTTCCTCCCCCAGCGAGAGCAGCGAGCGTTGGGGGAGTGTCGCCAAAGGCGACGGAGGGGGTTCGGGGGAGGTGTCGCCGAAGGCGACGGAGGGGGCGGCGCCCCCCCTTCTTCGCCGGTTCCGGAGAAGAAGGGCTACTAGCGGGTGCGGTAGAGGGCCATCGAG
>JBOGEW010000012.1:0-6155 GCA_050742075.1 Acidimicrobiia bacterium | reverse complement strand
ACCGAGCTCTCGCAAGCGCTTGATCAGCAACGGGAGCGCGATCGGTCTGTTGATCTGATCGACTATGAAGGGCTTGCGAGTCAGGATGACTTCGAGGCCGTCCCCCTTCTCTCGATCAAGCCCGGGCACGGCGATCAGCTCACCCTCACGACATTGCACCAGGCCAAGGGTCTCGAATTCGAAGTCGTCATCATCGCCGACGCCGCCGAGGGAGTTTTCCCCAGCCTCCACCGCACGAGCGCCCTCCTCCGCCCCGATCGGCTCAACTCTCAGGCCAGAGCCGAAGAGGTGGTCCGATTTCGCCTGCAAGAGGAGATGAGATTGGCGTACACGGCCATGACCCGCGCCCGGACCCAGGTGATCTGGACAGCCACAGCCGCCGCCATCGACGAAGGAGAGCGGCGACCCTCGCGCTTTCTGCTTTCCGCCAGTGGCGCCACCTCCTTTGACGATCTCGGCCCGGCGGGGCCGGACATCGAACCGGTCACGGCGGCGGAGATGCAAGCCCAATTGCGGCTTACCGTTTCTGACCCTAATGCTCCGGCGGCGGACCGCCTGGCCGCGGTTTCGGTGCTTGCCGCTCCCGGTCAGGCCCTGTGGGATGCCCGTCGGTTTGCGGGAACGGCCGAACGAGGACCGGACAACGGCGTCATCACCCTCCCTCTGCGGATGGCGCCAACCAGCGCCCAGAGCTATTACGACTGTCCTCGCCGCTATGTGTTCGAGCGACATCTCGAGGCCACCGACGTCGCCAGCCCTTATGCCCAGTACGGAAGTCTCATCCACCTCGTACTCGAACGAGCCGAGAGCGCCGCGATCGAGGCGGGACGACCGCGAGCCCGGGTCGAGGAGGCTTTGTCCGAGTTGGATCACGTGTGGGCGGACATGGCCGACTTTGGCTCTCCGGTGCTCAACGATGCCTGGAAAGCCAAGGGGAAGAAACTGATCACCAACCTTTACGAGAACTGGCCCGGAAACGGCGCCGTCGGGATCAAGAGCGAGATGAAGGTGACCGCCGACATCGGCAATGTCGTCTGGCGAGGAAGGATCGACCGCATCGAGCAGCCCGGCCCCGGCCGGCTTCGCATCGTCGACTACAAGACGGGGACCCAACAGCCAACGGTCCCGGAGGCGGCCGAGTCCCTCCAACTCGGCTTCTATCTGCTGGCGGTCAAAACCGACCCCGAGCTTTCCGCTCTTGGTGACGCCCTCGAAGCCGAGCTCTGGTATCCCGAGTGTCAGCAACCTCGCCGCAAGTTCGACTACGCCAACCTGGGAAACGTAATCGATCGCCTCGGCGAGCTCACCGGCGGGATCCTCAACGAAGCGTGGGATCCGAAACCAGGAAAGCTTTGTGAGAGGTGCGGGGTGCGGCTCGTGTGCCCCGCCTGGCCCGAAGGGCGGGAAGGATTTCGCCTGTGATCGTCCCCACCCCTGAGCAACTGGCCGTCATCGAGCATCCCCTCGAACCTCTCCGGGTTGAAGCCGGCGCCGGCACGGGCAAGACGGCCACCGTTGCCATGCGGGTGGTTCACCTCGTTAATCAAGTTGGTCTCGAGCCGGAGTCGATCCTGGGAATTACATTCACCAACAAGGCGGCAGCCGAACTGGCGGATCGAATCCGGTCGGCGCTCGCCGCCACCTCGGCCCTCGATCCAGGAAGAGAAGTGGAGGTCCACACCTATCACGGCTTCGCCCGCCAGCTCCTTCGTGAGTACGGGGCCCTGGTGGAAGTAGAGCGCAGCACCGACGTCATCACCCCCACCTTCTCCCGTCAGCTGATCGAGGTCGTCCTGGCGAACGTCGAGCTTCCCGCCCTCAACCCGGCGAACCGCGGAAATGTCGATGACATTCGCCGGCTCGGCTCGGCGCTCGGCGACAACCTGCTCGAGCCACATCAGGTCGAAATTCCGGCGGCGCTTGATCAGGCATGGTTAACGCGGGCCTCGCTCCTCAAGGGCCTCGAGGCATATCGGCAGGAGAAGCGGCGTCGGGGAGTGGTCGACTACTCAGACCTCATTCTCCGCGCCCAGCAACTGGTGAGCACATATCCCGAAGTCGGGTACGAGTTCCGTTCTCGTTATCGGGCGGTGATGCTCGACGAATACCAGGACACCAATCCCGCCCAGCGCGAGCTCCTTCGACTTCTCTTTGGTGAGGGCTTTCCGGTGATGGCCGTCGGCGACATCGACCAGACCATCTACGAGTGGCGCGGCGCCTCGCCTCACAACTTTGCCCAGTTTCCTTCCCACTTTCCCCGCAGCGACGGCCAAGCGGCTACGACCCGGTCTCTGACCCTCAATCGCCGCTCCCTCCCGGCGATTCTGTCGGTGGCCAATGCCGTGCGGGAGATGACGGGATCGGGTCAGAAACTTCTGCGACCCCTCGATGGGTCGATCGGGGGCGAGGTTGCGGTGTCCTGGCATGCCGACGCGGTGGCCGAGGCCGAAGACATCGCACGTCGGACTCAGGAACTGGCCGCGGTCTATGAGTGGCGGGACATGGCAGTGCTCTTTCGCAAGAACAAAGACATGGCACTGGTCCACGATGCGCTCCGTGGTGCCGAGATCCCCGTCGAAGTCGCCAACCTCGGCGGCCTCCTGGCAGTGCCGGAGGTGACAGACGTTCATGCCTGGCTGCGGCTGCTACAGATCCCCGAGGACTCCCCGGCGCTGTACCGGATCTTGCTCGGCTCGCGTTTCCGGCTGGGACTCGGCGACCTCGTCCATTTGTCCAACTGGGCGCGCGGTCTGAACCGCGCCTCCGATGACGAGGCGATGATCCCCCAGCACACCTTGCTCGAGGCAATCGATCACCTCGACGACCTCGACAAACTTCGGCCCGCGGCGCGTGTCGCCCTCGAGAAATTCCGCGAGGAGTACCGATCGCTCTTGGCCGCCGCCCAGGGCGTCTCGCTGGTCGAACTCTGCCGTCAGATCCTCGACCGCACCGGGGCCTGGAACGATCTGGCGGCGATGCCGGCCAGCTCCCAGCTCTCCGCCCGGCTCAACCTATATCGTTTTCTCGACCTCACCGAGGATTGGAGCCCACTCGAAGGCGCTCCTTCCCTCGGGGCTTTCTTGCGCCATCTCGAGGCCATGGCCGAAGAGCGGGCGGAGGAGCTTGACACCGCCCGCCTTTCAGGTGAGAACGCAATGACACTCGTCACCGTTCACCGAGCCAAAGGACTCGAGTGGGACGTGGTTTTCCTTCCAGCTTGCTATCAGGGCAACTTCCCCACCAAATCACAGGGTTTCGACAACCCGCTCGCCAACGGACGTTATCTCCCTTATCAATACCGTCTCGACCAGGAATGGTTGCCGCCGATCAGCGCTGAGCGGACCGATGCCGAAAACAAGGATCTCCTCCGCGCCGCCCACGAACGGCAGGAATGGCGCATCGCCTACGTAGCCACCACCCGGCCCCGGCAAAGGCTGTTTGTCAGCGGCGCCTACTGGTATGGCGCTTCGGAAACCAACGCCAAAGCCGTCGGGCCGAGCGCGGTATGGAACCTCGTTGCCGGCCAGCCCGGCACCCGCGTCGACTCGCGCCCGGTGGAGGCACCGCCTCAACCTTCGTTGCTTCGCTTGGAACCGGAGGCGGCGGCTCCTGACCCACTCTTCGCCGGGGGCTGGGAGCAGGCTCTGCGTGACGAGCTCTCGTCGCCGGGCACAGCCCGCACCCTCGCCGCCGACGTTGTGGTCGTCGATCGCAAACGGTCTGAGTTCGAGCAGATGATCCTCGATCTGCCGCTCCCGCTCGTGGCGCCGGACGAGGGATCCGCATCCACGTCGGTGACGGGGCTCGTCACCTACGCTTCTTGTCCCAAGCGCTTTTTCTGGTCAGAGATTGAGCGGCTGCCGCGGATGTCCTCGGAACCAGCTCGCGCCGGCACCATGGTCCACCGTGCCATCGAGTTGCACAACCGCGGTCAAGTCCCGCTCTACGACGTGGATGCGGAGTCGTTCGACCCCTTCGAGGACGGTGGCGAACGTCCCGAAACCAGCTGGGCTCGATTTCAGCGAAGCCGGTTCGCCGCCGTCGCTCCGATCATGATCGAGCAACCGTTCGTGATGAGGGTGGGGGGTATCGAGGTCAAGGGGCGGATCGACGCCGTCTACGACGCCCCCGCCCATGGTTGGGAGATCGTCGACTTCAAGACCGGATCACCCTCAGAAGATGAGACGACCAACGATGCCCGACTCGTCCAGCTCCAGGCCTACGCCAACGCGGCTCGCGATGGCCATCTGGGAAAGACGGCACCGGACTCATTGCAGGTCACCTTTGCCTACCTGGGATCACGCCCCGCCGAGAGCACGTACACCGTCGACGCCCGCTGGGAAGAGAATGCGACCGGGCGACTCAAATCCCTCGCTGACGGAATCGAGTCGAAAAGTTGGGCACCAACTCCTTCAATGGGATGCCATTCCTGTGACTTCTTGCGGTTCTGTCCTGCCGGGCGCGAGTTCACCAAATCAGGCAATGGTTGACCGACCCGCCTCTATGGAAAAGAGGCGGAGGAGCGCCTGATTCTCGGCAAAGAGGCTGGTAGTTGACCCAGGTTTAGACGAGCCGACCTCCCCGGGTCTCGAGCAGGATTGTCACCGGGCCGTGGTTGACCAATTCAACCTCCATCTTCGCTCCGAACCTCCCGCGGGAAACCACGAGACCAAGGTCCTCGAGGGATCTCGCCACCAGCTCGATCAGAGGCTCGGCTACATTCGGTGCGGCGGCGGCGGTGAAGGATGGGCGCCGGCCCCGGGCAACGTTCCCATAGACAGTGAATTGACTCACCACAAGGACCTTCCCGGAGATGTCGGTCACCGACAGGTTCATCTGACCTTCATCATCGGAGAAGATACGAAGGCCGGCGATTTTCTCGGCGAGAGCCCGCGCATCCCTTTCGCTGTCGTCGTGGGTTGCTCCCGCCAAGACCAGCAGGCCTTGAGCAATTGATCCCACTGCCGCCCCATCGACGAGAACCCGGGCACGGTTCACCCGCTGCACGACTGCTCGCATGTCCTCAGTCTGGCAGTGAAGTCCATAAGATCGGCCTGTGACTCTCTGGCCCGGTGACGCGCCAGCGGAAGGCCCGGTGTTGGTGCTGGCCGATGCCTCGAGCCAGGTCGAACTCGGCCTGATCAGAGAGTGGTTGACTGCCAATCGGCCGAACGGGGTGACCACGGAACTGGTCCGGCTTGCTCCCTCCCGACGCCGAAAATCGGGACAGCGCACGCAACCCGAGCTTGCTCAGGCAATGCGAGGCGACTCCTACCTGCTCCCCCTCCGGGTCGTGTGGTCGCCGGCAGCCAGAGCGGGTGAGAGAAAGGTCTCCTGGTGGGATGTTCTCAAGCTGGGCGATCCCCGCGATCCCGATGCCCTCCGACAGCAGGTGATAATGACCCGCTGGCCCGATCGAGTCACGGTCGTCGCCGGGGCCGGAGCGAGGGCGGGCGCATTGTCCGCTGAGCATGAGGGCAGCGGCCTTCCCTTCGTCGAGTGGACGACTCGTCGGGCGTGGCGGGCACTCGACATCGCCGAACGGGCGCTCCGGGGAGATCGCTATAAGGTCCCGCGTTTTCTCCACGAGGAGATCACCTCCCAGCCCGCCTTCCGTCAGGAGTCGATCAAGCTCGGGGCGATGCGCCCGCTGGGAGAAGCAGTGTCCATCGCCCGAGCGAAGTACTACCTCAAGGAGATCGCCGCTTCCCACAGCGCCTTTGTGCTCGACCTTTCCGCCAACGTCATCAGTTGGGTCATCCGCCAGGGTTACGGCGAGATGGTCTATGACCGCAACCAGGTGGCGAAGATCAATTCCCTGGGTCGGGAATGGCCGCTGGCATTCCTCCCTGCCCATAGATCGAATCTCGATCGGCTGGCTCTTCAGTTGGTGAAGTGGGAGAACGACCTCCCACCCAACCACACCGCCGGGGGCATCAACATGAATTTCTTCCCGGTGGGACCGTGGGTCCGGCGAAGCGGCGTCTTCTTCATCCGGCGTAGCTTCAGAGATAACGAGCTCTACAAGTTCGTCCTCCGGACTTACCTCGACTATCTGGTCGAAAACCGTTTCCCCCTCGAGTGGTACATGGAGGGCGGGCGGTCCCGGACGGGGAAGCTGCTGCCGCCCCGCTTCGGTCTTCTCTCTTATGTGG
>JBOGEW010000011.1:0-4159 GCA_050742075.1 Acidimicrobiia bacterium | reverse complement strand
CATCCGAGTCCCGGACGAGCACTCCCCCAGGTCCCGGGGCAAACCGCCCTCCTGATGAGACGGCCAAAGCGCTGAAGAAGTGCGGTGCGTTCGAGGCTCGTTGTCCGAGGAGCCTCCCCGGCACACCCATTCCGACACAGGCCCACGCCTTTCCCATCGCGATGTCAACACGAAAGAACTCAGAGCCGTCATCCCGCTGGAGGGCCTGTAAGTGACCTCCAGAATCAACGACTGCGACAGTCAGGGGGGACAGGTCACGTTTCCTCCCCTCTTCGATCGTACGTCCAGCGATTGCGCTTGCCTGATCAAGGCTCAGCTTTCCCACAGTCGACCTCCTCGATCGCTCCCGCCTTCAGCACGTCGTACTGGTCTAGCTCGCGATGAAAGGGCGGCCAGGGTGAAGGACAGCCCGAACAGGGCCGGGATGAGCCCGAATGCGAAGCGAATCCCTGATTGGTCCGCCAACAAGCCAAGGATGAACGGTGCGATGAGAATGCCGATGCTGGCCGCCATGGAGATTCGCGCTGTCGCCGTCTCTGGTCGGCTTGGCATTGCCTCGATCGCGAAAGCGACCAGTAGCGGCGCTAGGAGGGAGGTGCCGAGTCCACAGACGAGCAGTCCGATCGCGGCAACCTGAACCGATCCAGCGAACAAGAGTACCAACGAGCCGCTGACCGCGGTGGCGATCGCCCCAGTGAACAACCTCTGGTGTGCGACCCGGGCTGTCAGTCTCGACCCGATGGCCCGGCCCGCGAACATGGCGACGAAGAATCCCGTGACGAGCAGCGCAGCCGGGCCGGGATCTGCGCCCTGAGTTTCGACCATGTAGCCAGCGCTCCATGAGCTGATCGACCACTCCCCCGCCACCGCAGGAATGAACGCAGCCCACACCAGCAAGAACCGGCGGGGAACGTAGATGGACGGACCTGACCGATCCACGTCACGGCTCAACACCGGAAATGACAGACGACGGCCCAGGACGCTGGAGAGAGCGACTGCGCCGATAGGAATGAAGAACGCTGCTCTCCAGCCCAGCCCAATTGCCACCATCGTGGCGATCACAATCCCAGGGAGCAGTGCGCGGAGAGACCACGACGAGTCGTTTTGCACCATCGATCTCGCCAGGCTCGCCCCGTCGCTGTCGGCGAGTGTGTTGCGCGTCGTGGCGATGAGCGCGCTTCCGCCCCATCCGGCTCCGAGTGCTCCGGCCACCGTCACCTGCGGAACGCGGCCGAGTCCCATGATCGCCGCACCGCCGACCATGGTCCAGGAGGCGATCCAGAACACCGTCTTCCGGCCGAGACGCCTGGTGATTCGATCCAGCACGGCGCCGACCACAAGTCCTCCGGACGCGAGAGCGGTGAGGTGGAGACCGGCAATGGTCCGGCTGATGGCGAGATCGGCGCGGAGCAAGGGCATGGCCGGGCCGATGGCACTGAAGGTGAACCCCATCACCGCGGTCATACCGACGACGAGCCACTTGAGGCGGTCCGTTCCCGCCAACCCTGCCGCACGGTTCCTGAGCGACTCTCGGCGAGTCACGTCGCTTGCGCGATCTGGTTGATCTCCTCGAGGTCTTCGAATGATAGGTGCCAATTGGCGGCGACGGCGTTGGCCGCGACCTGCTCAGCACGGGTCGCCCCCGCTATGACAGAGCCCACGACCTCGAAGGAGGCGAGCCAGGAGAAGGCCAGATCGAGCAGGGAGTGTCCATGGTCGTGTGCGTACCGCTCCAGGTCCATCGTCACCCTGAGCCGCTCTTCGTCGATGAAACGAGTCCGATTAGGGATCTTGGCAAGCCTCCATGAAGGGTCCGGCGCCACTCCGGACCGATACTTGCCGGTGAGTAAGCCGGAGGAAAGGGGGAAGAAGGGGAGGATCGCCATGCCGAGTCCGGCTGCGGCGGGAACGACATCTTCTTCCGCCTGCCGTGTCAGCAAGTTCCACTGGGTCTGCGTGGACTCGAAACGGGCGTAGCCTCTCTCACGAGCCATCGCGTCGGCGTGTCTCATCTCTTCAGCGCTGAAACCCGAGTGGCCAATCTCGCGGACCATGCCGGCCTCGACCAATTGGTCGAGAGCTCCGAGCGTCTCCTCGATCGGGACCGAAGGGTCCGGCTCATGCAACTGATAAAGGTCGATCCAGTCGGTCCTCAGACGCCGGAGACTGTTTTCGACGGCGGTCTTCACCCATTGGGGTGACGCACCTCCCCATCCGAGATCACCTTGAGGATGTTGCTTGCCGAATTTGGTCCCGATGATGACCTGATCCCGCCGACCGGCGAGCGCCTCGCCGAGCTGTATCTCGGAAGAACCCTCCACCCCGTAATAGACGTCCGCGGTGTCAAAGAAGTTGACTCCATGCTCCAAGGCGGAGTCGACCACTCGTTTGGTGGAGTCGCTGTCGAGATGCCGGCCGAAGTTGTTACAGCCGAGCCCGATGAGCGAGACCCTGAGTTCCCCGATCTGTCTGTGCTCCACAGCCAGCGACCTTCTCCTAGAAGAACGCATTTTAGGTCTGATGGTCAATGTCTTCAAACTTTGCCCATCTGGCGTGAAAACATTGACAGAAATCACCCTAAGTTGTAATAAGCGGAGTAAGCCAATGGGAGAAACCTCCCGGCAGGAGAGAGGAGGGATGATGGACGGTGGTAGACCCCAACACCCAAGATTCGGGTTAGGCGGGCGACAGAGAATCGCAATCCTCGGAGCTCTGGTGTTACTGGTCGCCGCGTGCGCAGGAGCTGGAGAGACAACGACGACCACCGCCGGCGGCGCGGTGACTACATCGGAAGCCACGGGAACCACTTCCCCTGAGACGACCGAGGCCACCGGGACAACGGTGACAGAGTCGACCACCACAACGGTTATCGGCGAGGTGCCGTTCCCGGCCGAATTTGTGGAGGCGGCCGAGGCAGCGGCACTCGAGGCAGCGGGCGGCGAGCAGATAGGTGGTGTGGTCGAGATTCAAGGTCACAATGGAGGATTCGAACAGGACCTGGTCGTGTCCTCACTAGGCCCCTTCACGACCGGCACCGGGATCGAGGTGCAGTACACGGGCGGCCAGGATCTGGGCACGCGTGTCGAGACCAGGGTACGCGCCGGCGATCCGCCGGACGTTGTACAAGACTCGGCGGCAGGAAACCTGGTTCGCTATGCCAATGAGGGCGCGCTGGTCCCGCTCGACAGCTTCATGGACGCTGAGGAGTTGCGCGCCAACTTCTCGCCCGGCGTCCTGGCGTCGGTCACAGTCGATGGCCAGATCTATTCGCCGCCGTCGACCATCCATCCACAGATGGTTTGGTACAACCCCCATGTGTACGGAGGCGCCCTCCCACCTGGAGACTGGGATGAGCTGATCGCCTACTCACAGGAGCTGGCGGATGCAGGCCAGAAACCTTGGTGCATGGCTCTCTCTGCCGGTCCAAACACGGGCTTCCCGAACGCCTACCTGATCGAGACGATTTTCATCAAGACATATGGCGCCGAGTTGGCAACTCAATGGGCACAGGGCGAACTGCCGTGGACATCGCCTGAGGTGAAGGACGCGTTCGAGAACTTCGGGATCATCGGGACCGAAGACGCCATGGTCTACCCAGGAGTGGCAGGTGCCCTAGCCGCACCCATCACCGATGGCCCGGTTGGTCTGTTCTCGGATCCTCCTGGATGCGAGATGTTCCACTTTGGGATCTATACGGGTGGGATCATTCTCAGCCAGTTCCCCGATCTGGACCCAGCGGAAGACATGGACTTCTATGCGCTTCCCGCCATCAATCCGGACTACGCGAAGCACGAGCAGGCTTCGGGTTGGGGCGTGTTCGCCTTCAACGACACCCCGCAAGTGCAAGCCCTCATGAAGTACTGGGCCTCTGAGGAATTCCAATCGCTCCTCGCCAGTGGGGGTTCCTGGGTCATGGCCAACAACAAGGTATCTCCCGACGCGTATCCCACCGACTTGCTTCGCAAGGGGGCGCAGCAATTCGTCGACGCCGACGACATTGCGTTCGGCCCCTGGTACGCCGGTTCGAACGCAGTCCGAGAGGCCTTTGGAGCGGCCATAGTGCAGTACATGCAGGACCCGGGCTCGCTCGACGGCGCTCTGGCCAGAGTGCAGGACGTGGTCGATGGCGAGTCTTGACTGAAGAGAAGGCATCGGGGGT
>JBOGEW010000010.1:0-2061 GCA_050742075.1 Acidimicrobiia bacterium | reverse complement strand
GAGCCAGATCGCCTTCGTCGGTCGCGACGAAGGCCGCCTCGATGTCTATGTCATGCCCGCCGCGGGAGGAAGTTCCCGACGTATCTCATATCTGGGTGCGAACACACAGGTGCTCTCGTGGACCCCGGACGGCGGATCGGTAATCGTCGCCACCGACTACCAGCAGCCATTCGAAGGCTGGGGCCATCTATGGCGGATTCCCATTGATGGCCCCGAACCCGAGGAGGTCGGCTGGGGACCGGGGCGGGGGATCTCCTACGAAAAGGGTGGGCCGGGAGTAGTCATCGCTCGCAATAGCTTCGATCCGGCCAGGTGGAAGCGTTACCGGGGTGGAAGAGCGGGCAGTGTCTGGGTCGATCGGGAGGGCGACGGCGAGTTCACCACCCTCGTCGATCCCGGAGGCAACCTGGCCGACCCGATGTGGATTGGCCGGCGGATCTACTTCCTTTCCGACCACGAGGGGGTGGGAAACATTTATTCCGTATCTCCGACCGGCATCGGTCTGCGACGGCACACCCACCACGACGATTTCTACGCCCGCTTTCCTTCCACAGACGGTCGGCGCATCGTTTACCACTGCGGAGCGGACCTCTGGATATTCGACCCTCGGCGGGATGAGAGCCGACGGATCGACGTGAACCTGCCTTCGGCTCGCCCGCAGCGCAATCGCCGGTTCGTACCCGTTACCCCGCGCAACCTGGAATCGGTCTCGCTTCACCCCGAAGGTCATTCGGTGACGGCGGTGGTGCGAGGAGGGGTCTACTCGATGCCCTTGTGGGAGGGCTCTCCGATCCGCCACGGCCCGGTTTCAGAGGCACGCCAGCGGTTGCCCGAATGGCTAGCCGAAGGAAAATCACTGGTGATGGTCTCCGATGAATCCGGTGAAGACCAGCTAGTCGTGACTACCGACTCCTCAACTTCTGGGAGGCGCAGGAGAAGCCGCCGGGCCGACTTGGGCCGGGTGCGAACCCTCCATCCGTCGCCGACCAACCGCGACTCTGTCGCCGTCACCAACCACCGGCATGAGCTGCTGCTCGTCAATCCGAGCAACGGTCGCACTCAACTCGTTCATCGCAGTCCCTTCGGATGGACGGCGGGAGTGAGCTGGTCGCCCGACGGCGCATTTGTGGCGTTTGGGGCAGTCACCAGTCGCACCACCTCGAACATTCACATTTACGAGGTGGATAGTGGCCGGACGCACGTCCTCGGAAACGCCGAGTTCGAGGATTGGAATCCCAGTTTCGATCCCGAGGGAAAGTACCTGGCTTTTCTCTCGATCCGGGCGTTCGAACCGATCCCCGATTCTCAATTCCATGACTACGGATTTCCCCGGGGAGGCATGCTGATGCTCGTCCCATTGGCCTCAGAGACTCCCTCGCCATTTTCGTCGAGCCAGCGTCATCCCCGGGCGCCGGGAGCGCCACCCGAGGGGGGGCCCAAACCTCCCGAGGCACCGGTCGATCCTGGAGCCAGCGAGCAGCCTCCCCCGCCTCCTCCTCCCCAACCTGTCGCCACCCGGATCGACTTTGCGGGCCTCGAGGAAAGAATCGTTGCCTTCCCCTCGCCACCCGCGGTTTACAGCAGAATCGCGATGGCGCGGGGCCGGGCTTTCTTCCTCGTGCATCCGCTCGAGCGGGCCGCCAACTTCGGCGAGGAGAACGGAGGGCCGGGAGCCCGTCTCGATGCCTGGGACTTCGGCAGCGACAAGGTCGAGACAGTCGCCGAAGGCGTCACCGGCTTCACGGTCTCGCGCGACGGCAAGGTCCTCGCCTATCGGAACAAGAAGATGCTGCGGGTAGTGCCGGTTGGTTTCAAGGACGACAAGTCAGGCAACGAACGGGTCGGGCGGGAGACCGGCTATGTGGACCTCGATCGGCTGCGGGTCGAGGTCATTCCGGGCGCGGAATGGAAGCAGATGTTCTCGGAGGCCTGGCGCCTGCAGCGAGACCACTACTGGTGGGAGACGATGGGTGGCGTGGATTGGCCGGCGATTCACGATCGCTATCGGGACCTCGTCGACCGGGTGGCCAGCCGCGCTGAGTTCTCCGACCTCTTATGGGA
>JBOGEW010000009.1:0-4446 GCA_050742075.1 Acidimicrobiia bacterium | reverse complement strand
ACCAAGAACAACCCGGTCCTGATCGGCGAGCCTGGAGTTGGAAAGACCGCGATCGTCGAAGGCCTGGCCGGTCGCATCGCCGACGGCGACGTCCCCGAGTCCTTGAAGGACCGCCGCGTCGTCGCTCTCGACCTGGCTTCGATGCTGGCCGGCGCCAAGTACCGGGGAGAGTTCGAAGAGCGGTTGAAAGCGGTCCTCAACGAGATCAAGGCGTCGGACGGCCAGGTGATCACCTTCCTCGACGAGCTCCATACGGTGGTGGGAGCGGGCGCGGCCGAGGGAGCCATGGATGCCTCCAACATGCTCAAGCCGATGCTGGCGCGGGGTGAGCTGCGGATGATCGGCGCCACCACTCTCGATGAATACCGCAAACACATCGAGAAGGACGCGGCGCTGGAACGGAGGTTTCAACCGGTGCTGGTTGATGCCCCCAGCGTCTCTGACACGATCGGGATCCTGCGTGGCTTGAAGGAGCGGTACGAGGTTCATCACGGTGTTCGCATCACTGACTCCGCTCTGGTGGCGGCAGCGGTGCTTTCTGATCGCTACATCACCGCCCGGCACCTTCCGGACAAGGCGATCGACTTGATCGACGAGGCCGCCTCCCGGCTCCGCATCGAGATCGACTCGATGCCCGAGGAGATCGACGAGCTCACCCGTCGCCGGATTCAGCTCGAAATCGAAAGAGAGGCATTGAAGAAGGAGTCAGACGCGGCCTCGAAGGAACGTCTTGCCAACATCGAAAAGGAGCTGGCCGACCTTTCCGAGCAGATCGATGGCCTCACTGCCCGCTGGAATTTGGAGAAGGAGGCGATCGCCTCCATCAGAACAATCAAAGAACAGATCGAGGAGAACCGGAGCCGGACCGAGCGAGCCGAGCGGGAAGGCGATCTGGCACGGGCGGCGGAGCTTCGCTACGGAACGATGCGCGAGCTCGAGGCCAACCTGGCCCGCAAACAGGAAGATCTGGAGAAGCTCCATTCCGAGGGGCGCATGCTTTCCGAGGAGGTCACCGATGAGGATGTGGCCGGGGTGGTGGCCCGCTGGACCGGGATCCCGGTCTCGAAGCTGGTGCAGGGGGAGATGGAAAAGCTCATTCATCTCGAGGAGCAGCTGCACCGGCGAGTCATCGGCCAGGATCGGGCGGTCTCAGCGGTGGCGGATGCGGTTCGTCGCAACCGGGCAGGCCTCGCCGACCCCCATCGCCCGATCGGTTCCTTCCTGTTTCTCGGCCCGACGGGAGTAGGAAAAACGGAGCTTGCTCGGGCTTTGGCCGAATATCTTTTCGACGATCAGCGGGCGATGGTCCGCATCGACATGTCCGAGTACATGGAACGGCACGCGGTTTCCCGTCTGATCGGCGCTCCACCTGGCTATGTCGGATACGACGAGGGCGGTCAACTAACCGAAGCGGTGCGACGTCGTCCCTACTCCGTGATCTTGCTCGACGAAGTCGAGAAGGCCCATCAGGACGTCTTCAACGTGCTGCTTCAGCTGCTCGATGACGGCCGGCTCACTGACGGGCAGGGGCGAACAGTCGACTTCACCAACTCCGTTCTCATCATGACCTCGAACCTTGGGTCGGAGTTCATCCAGGAGGACCTGCCGGATGAGGTGGTGGAGGAACGAGTGATGAAAGCCGTGCGGAGTCACTTTCGTCCCGAGTTCCTCAACCGGGTCGATGACATGATCGTCTTTCGTCGTCTGACCATGGAGCAGCTGCGCGAGATCGTCGACATCCAGCTCGAGGAGCTGCGCCGCCGTCTCGCCGACCGTCACATCACCCTCGAGCTGACCGACACGGCGAAGGCGCTCCTCGCCGAGGAAGGCTTTGACCCGGTGTACGGAGCCCGCCCTTTGAAGAGGGTAATTCAGCGCCAGATCGCCGATCCTCTGGCGATGAAACTTCTGGCTGGCGAGTACAGCGATGGCGACGCCGTGACGGTCGACGCTCACGACGGCGAACTCACCTTCGGGGCCGTCGAGGTCCTCCGAGTCTGACGAAACCTAATGCTATAGGGGGCGGTTTCCGCAGCCTATAGCATTAGGTTTGCGGTTGGGCCAGCGCCGCTCGCATGGCGGAAGACGGGTAGACCGTGCTGACCCGGTGGCCCTCCAACCAGTCGGTCAAGCGGTCCGCCTCGTTCTGGAGAAACTTTCGCGCCTCCGCCCCCGGATCCTCCAGGAAAACGAGTCTCACCACTCCGAACTGATCCTGAATCCAGCACCCGACGATGCGTCCGTCCCACCAGGTGGTCGTGCCAGCGTTGCCGTTGATGTCGAAGAGCTCGGTTCCGTGAGCTCCGAGATAGAAGTCGCGTTGCTTCCAGCCCATGGTGCTGGGGTCGAGCACAGGTAGGAGACATCCCCAGGGAGCGTCGACGCTGACGGGCTCGAGGTCGTTGGGAAGCACCCAGCCGGTGGCGCCCCTTTCGAGGCTGACCTCGACCGCCGCCACATCGTTGAGCGCCCGTTTGACCACCGTGACCGTCGATCCCAACCACCATCGGATGTCCTCGATCGGCCCGGGTCCGAAGGTCCACAACCACCGCTTCACCAGTTCCGCGTAACCGTCGGCCTCGGACAATGGTTCTGGAACATCGCCTAACCACGCGCTCATCGAGGTCCACCGCGGGCGAGCGGTTCGCCAGTGTCCTTGATTGGGTCCGCGGACGATGAGTCCTTCGGCGCCGAATTGGGCAAGGACCCGGGGGGCAATTGAGAACTCCCCACCGTATTTCTTGCCCGGCGCCATCACGAAGCGCCCCGCCAATTCGGGCACCTCCTCGCGCAGCTCTTGCGCCGAGAGGTCGTCGCCATTCCGAAGACGTGAGACGACCGCGCGGCGAGCCGACTTCATCCAGGCGGCGCCGTCCTCGGCTAGCCCTGCACTCTCCACCTGCTTTACCAGCCGGGCAAGGATCTGGCCGGCCACCCGGGCACTGGCACTTCCCCACGCCGCTGGCAGGAGGTGGCGGGGAAAAACAAAGAGCGTCCGTCTCATGGCGAGCTGTTTGACGATCGACCGGTCCTCATAGAGGGCGGCGTCGACGTCGGAAGGCTTGAGACCCTCCACCCGGGCGTAGAGGGAGAGGTAGACCGAAGGCGCCTCAGTGGCATGCAATACGGTCATGGCCGCCGTGGCCGCCTCCGAGTCCGGCAGCCGAAAGTCCGGGGCCAGGGCGTGCCGGCGAGCGATCCGGTCCCGGCGCTCGTTGTCAGTGATGTGTCGCATAAGCCCATTCTGTTCTTGCGTACGATCGCGCCCTTAATCCCAGGGAAAAATACGCAAGAACGGATGAAAGCGGGCCCCCTTGACAGCCTCCAGAAGGATAGGATATGCTCTCGGTCGAGCGACCGAACGATAGGCAGGAATAACCCTTAAATGACCGCTGTCAATACCACCAAGGCCGGGGTCCTGGCCGCTGCCAAAGCGGCTTTGATCGAGACGGGCTACGCCCAGCTTTCCACTCGGGGGATCGCCGAGATGGCCGAGGTTCCGCTCAGTCAGATCCACTACCACTTCGGCTCGAAGAAGAACCTCGTCCTGGCCGTTCTCGAAGAGGAAAACCGCCGGCTTCTCGAACGCCAGGCCGAGATGTACGGCACCAGCACTCCTCTCTGGAAGCAGTGGGAGCAGGCGTGCGATTTTCTCGACAGCGATCTCGACTCGGGTTATGTGAGGGTCCTGCAGGAGATGATGGCGGCCGGGTGGTCCGACGCCGAGATCGCGGATGCGGTTCGGTCTTACCTGAAGGGATGGTTCGACCTGCTGCGGGAGGTGGCTGTGACCGCCGCGGGTCGCATCGGTAGCGTCGGAATGTTGACGCCAGCAGATGTCGCGTCGCTGATCGGCGCTGCATTCTTGGGAGCTGAGGCGATGATTCTCCTTGGATTCGAAGACAAGCCCACCCGGAAAGCTTTGCGATCGGTGGGAGTCGTCATTCGGCGGATGGAAGACGATCAGAGATGACGCCGCGCGACCCCGATCGTGAGGGTTTCGTAGCCCGCGACGGCGTCAAAGTGGTTTTCTCAGTTTACGAGAACGAGGGTCCCACCATCCTCTTGATGCCGACCTGGTCGATCGTTCACTCCCGCCATTGGAAAGCTCAGGTTCCTTACCTTTCGCGGCACTTTCGGGTAGTCACCTTCGATGGGCGCGGCAATGGTCGCTCCGATCGCCCGCGCGACCCCGGCGCTTACTCGGATGACGAGTTCATTGCCGACGCAATCGCCGTGATCGACGCGACCGATTCAGCACGGGTGGTAGTGGCCGGGGTTTCGTTCGGGGGTCATTGGTCGGCGATGCTCGCCGGTCTTCATCCGGAACGCGTGGAAGCAGCGATACTCATCGCCGCTGCCACCTCGCTCGTCTCCGTGAAGCATCCTCAACGCACCGCCTACGCATTCGATGAAAGCCTCGAGACGGATGAGGGCTGGGCCAAG
>JBOGEW010000008.1:0-2832 GCA_050742075.1 Acidimicrobiia bacterium | reverse complement strand
GCGTTGGGATGGTTGCCCCAGGGATAAGGCCCTGGCTTGATTGTGGTGAAGCGGTAAGTGCCCTCGGTGTCAGTAAGACATTGACCCACACCGAGAAAATTGGGGTCGAGCGGAGCGGGGAAATCGGTCTCGCGCCAGTGGGTGTAGCGACCACAGGCATTTGCCTGCCAGATCTCGATCAAGGTGTTGGGGAGCGGACCACCCCCAGCTTGGAGAACTCTCCCCGTCACGATGATTCGCTCACCAATGGCAGCTTCACCTGTACCGGCGTTGGTGGTCAGATCCGCGTCCTCACTGGAGAGCCCGGAAACGACGGGACCGGGTCCGGTTTCTTCCGACAGCGTTCGAATGATCTCGATCATCTTCTGATCCGGCGAGCGCTTGATGGTGGACCGATAATCGGGATAACGAAACGGGGGATGATCACTTAAGTCGGCAGTCATGGCCCCTCGAAGATGTCTTTCGCCACTTTGAATGCGTGATTGGCTGCCGGCACCCCGGCATAGACGGCCACATGCATCAGCGCCTCGGCCACGTCGGCGGGAGTGGCGCCGGTGTTGGCGGCTGCCCGCAGGTGGACTTCGAGCTCATCGTGACCGAGGGCGGCTAGGACGGCGATCGTGATCAGGCTCTTCACCTTCCGCTCCAGACCGGGGCGACCCCAGACCCCGCCCCAGGCGGTCTCGGTGATCCAGCGTTGGAAGTCCGAGTCGAGATCTGTCGTGTTCGCCATCGCTCGATCGACATAGTCGTCTCCGAGGACCTGGCGCCTGATTTCCATCCCCTGTTCGTACCGCGAGTCCACCGCAGGCAACTTAGTTAGTCGAGGGGGAGGCCGGTGTAGTTCTCGGCCATTGCTGTCTGCGCGGCCAGAGAGGAGGCGAGGTAATCGAGTTCGGCCTCCTGCACCCGCTGGCCGAAGGAGCCCTGGTCCTCGAAGCGATGCATCAGCGTCGTCATCCACCATGAGAACCGCACCGCCTTCCACACCCTCCTCAGTGCGGTGTCGGAATACCCGTTGAGTCCCTCGTCGGACCCATTCCGGTAACGATCAACCAGGGCTCGGGCCAGGTAGACGACGTCAGAAATGGCGAGGTTGAGCCCCTTGGCTCCGGTGGGGGGAACGATATGGGCGGCGTCGCCTGCCAGGAACAGGCGGCCGTAGCTCATGGGCTCGGTCACCATGCTTCGCAGCGGGGTGATCGATTTCTCGATGGACGGACCCGCCACGAGGCCTTGCGCGGTCGACCGAGGCAACCGCCGCCTGAGCTCCTCCCAGAATCGATCGTCGGGCCAATCTTCAACCGTGGTCTCGAGCGGACACTGCAAGTAGTAGCGAGAAAGGTTGGGGTTGCGCATTGAGCAGAGGGCAAAACCCCGTTCATGATTGTTGTAAATCAACTCGTCGTTGACGGGAGGTGTTTCAGACAGAATTCCCAGCCATCCGAAGGGATAGACCCTCTCGTGGGTCCGGGCCGAAGGAATCATCGTTCTGGTGGTGCCGTGTCCTCCGTCGCAACCGGCGAGGAAATCCCCTTCGACTCGTTGTTGTTGTCCGTCAACTACATAGGTGGCGAACGGAGTGGTGGTGTCGAGGTCGTGTAGTTGCACCTCCTCGGCCCCGAAAACGATGGACTGCTGGCCCTGGTCGCAGACCTCGTAGAGATCCTTTTGCACCTCGGTTTGGCCGTAGATGGTCACCGAGCGGTTGATGAGAACCTGGAAGTCCACCCGGAAGATCCGGTCGGCAAAGGCGAGATTCACTCCGCCGTGGGCCAAGCCATCGCGAGATATCCGATCGCCAAGACCGATCCCCGCCAGGACCTCGACACTTCCGTGTTCTAAGACCCCGGCTCGAATACGGGACAACACGTGGTCGCGACTACGAACCTCAAGAATCACGCTTTCGATGCCATGGGCGGCCAACAGCCGCGAGAGAAGGGAGCCTGCCGGACCGCCTCCAATGATTACGACTTGGGTTCGCATTTGCCCACCTAGGCACAGGTTTAGTCGGAGTAACTTCGACACCGATGACCAGAGCCGCCGACGCCTCGAGTGGGCCGATGTGAATCTGCCCCGCACTGCCATCGAACCTTCTCCAACCGCAACTAGACGCACAGGTGTGATCGTTTGGGAATTCTCGACGATCACTGCCTCAATAGCGCGCCGCAGGTGAGGGAAACCTTCGATCAGGTGCTGGCGGTGTTGGCCGACGCCGATCCCGCCGAGTCGCCAACCCAAGCGGGGGCCGACGAAGTCGGCTGTCAAAGGCACCATTGACCTGGCCCAGGATTAGCCAGCAGGCTCGTTAACTCGGGCTCGCAACCGACCGAAAAATACACCCGAGGGCATGCCATCTGAACCAAAACCGAATCCCTGGTTGACCGCGATCCGAACCTTTGCGCTTGTGGCTGCGGTCGTGGACGCCGGTTACGGCCTCTTTCTAGTCCTCGCCGGTCCTCCCGCGGACTTTGACAACGCCGGTGTGATCTATGCCGCTGCCTCGGCAGCTGCTGGTGCCGCTCTCATCGCCGCCGGCCTGGCCAATCACGGCCGCGCACGAGTCGCCTGGACCTTGATCGGTGGCGGGGTGGCATGTTGGGGCCTCGGCGAGATCGTCTGGGTGATCCAGGGAGCAATGACCGGGGAGATTCCCTACCCGGGTGCGGCCGACTTCTTCTATGTCGCCGGGTACCCCCTCATCTTTGCCGGCGTCGCCTGTCTCCCGTACTTGCGGCCCGGCCGATATGAGCGGATCCGCCTCGCTCTCGACGCCACCGCCGGCACCCTTTCGCTGGCGGCGGTGATGTGGGTCGCCTACCTCAACCAGGT
>JBOGEW010000007.1:0-4814 GCA_050742075.1 Acidimicrobiia bacterium | reverse complement strand
CTCCGCGCCTTCTAGCTTCGCAAAAGATTGCATTCGATTATGAGGATGACCAGATAACGACGGGGAAGAAATCGGCCCACCGGGAGCAACCCGGTCGTTCGATAAGGATCGGACTCTCAGGATGGTCTTACCGACACTGGCGATCGCGTTTCTACCCAGAGGGTCTCCCGGCCAGCCGACAGCTCGACTTCGTCGCCTCCAGATTCAACACGGTGGAGATCAACCGAACCTTCTATTCACTGGTGAAGCCCGCATGGTTCCAGCGGATCGCCGATCAAACTCCACCCGATTTTCAGTTCGCCGTCAAGGGCAGTCGCTTCATCACTCACATGAAGAAGCTTTCCGATGTGAAGTTAGCGTTAGCGAACTTCTTCGCCTCGGGGTTGGTGGAGCTAGGAGACAAGCTGGGGCCGATCCTGTGGCAGCTCCCAGCCAGCTTTCATCTCGATCTAGGTCGGCTCGAAACGTTCTTCCAGCTCCTGCCGAGGTCACATAGAGCGGTCGCCGACGCGGCCTCGATCCATACTCGCGGTGGAATCGAGCTCGCCCGTCCGCAATCAGACACAGCAGTTCGTCACGCCCTCGAGATCCGAAATCCGAGTTTTCTTTCCCCAGCAGTAACGGAGTTGGCGACCAAGTTCGAGATCTGTCTGGCCGCATCTCACTCCGCGCGCTGGCCTTACTTTGAACGGCCCACAACCGACTTCATGTATTTTCGACTTCACGGCCCGGAGGCTCTCTATGCCAGCCCCTACTCGGACGACCAACTGAAAGCCTGGGCCGAGCGCCTCGCGCACTGGCGATTATCAGAATCGGCCCGCGGTACGCCGTTCGATGTCTACGTGTATTTCGACAATGACGGTCACGCCCACGCTCCTCGCAATGCCTTACGTCTGCAGGAGCTGCTGATGACCCGGGCGGATTGATGCGGTATGAACTCGGTGCTGGTGAAGTTTGAGGATGGCTATCGGGCGGTGACTTCCCGGCGCTGTGTCCGGCGATTAGTCAATGCACGGCCCTAACTGGCGCTAGCCCCGTGTCGCCATGAAGGCGGCGAAGCAGATCCTTCAAGGTGACCATGTCTTCGGGATTGAGGCGTGAGACGAAGTGCAGGTCGAGGTCGTTCAAGTGCACTCGGGTCGCTTCGTTCAGGACTTTGAGACCCTGATCCGTGAGCCGTGCCCAGAGGACGCGGCGGTCGGTGGGACAAGGCACTCGTTCGATAAAGCCGCTCTCCTCCAGACGATCAACCAAACGGGTGGCACCGCTCGAGGTGAGCTCCAGCGCCTCGCCAAGATCAGTGATCGGCATCCGCCGTTCCGGGGCGTGAGCCAGCCGAAGCATGGCTTCGTACCAGACAATCGAGATGCCGACCGCCGTCCGCAACGAACGGTCAAAGAGGCGGTGAAGTCGCCGTTGGGTCGCCACCAGACGCCCGTAATCGGCGATTCGTTCGTCCTTAATGACCTTGGTCAACGTGTTGGCTGTCGGCATGACGGAATCGTACCACGCAGTAGTTGACAACGCAGGTAATTTTTGATATATTACTTGCGTAGTCAGATACTGCTTAACTAGTGAAAGGATCGGAATGACTGCTAGAACTGCGACCGACACCGCGGAGAAGACAGCGCTAACGGGAAATTACGTCGTCGACCCAACCCACACCCGGGTCGGATTCGTCGCCCGCCACGCCATGGTCTCCAAGGTGCGCGGCTCGTTCAACGAGTTCAACGGAACCGGGTACTTCGACGCCGATGACCCCACCAGGTCGAGTCTCGAGCTGACCATCATGGCCGCCAGCATCGACACCCGGAGCCCCGACCGTGACGCTCACCTCCGAAGCAACGACTTTTTCGATATGGATAAGTTTCCGGAGATCAAGTTCGTCTCGACCGCCGTGAAACAGGTCGATCCGACTGAATACCGGATCGCCGGCGACCTCACCATCAAAGGAGTCACCCGGCCAGTCACTTTCGAGGTGATTTACCACGGAGACGCGGTAGACCCATATGGGAACCGAAGGATTGGCCTCGAAGGCAAGACCACCGTCAACCGCAAGGACTGGGGCGTCAATTGGAACGCCGCCTTAGAAGCCGGTGGGGTGCTCGTGAGCGAGAATGTCACCATCGAGTTTGAGGTGTCGGCCATCCAGGTTCCGGATCCTTCCTGAACTCACGACCGACATTTGTGAGAGTCCAGGGTCAACGGCCCTGGACTCTTTATCTAGGAGCTGGCAACTCTGTGGACGGAACGAGCATGACCATCAATTCAGCCTTTGAACTTTCGGACTGGTGGGGTCAGGAGGCAGGATCACCTCATCAATGCTGTGCGACGAAAGTCAGGACGGCGTCGTTAAACAAGTCTGGCTCTTGGTAGCTCATGAAGTGCGTCACAGAAGGTATGACGGTCAATTGGCTGCCGGGGATACAGCCAGCGAGCAGGTCGACGATGCGCCGCGAGTAGGGCATGCCGTACCCGGCGCCCACTACAAGCGTCGGAGTCGTGATTGCCCCCAGTTGATCGCACGTCAATGGTTCCGGCGACGGGGCCGCGGGTCGCCTCGCGTTGAAGTTGTCGAGCCACATCCGGCGCAGAGCCTCAGGCTGGGCGTCGAACGTATCCGGGCCCCTGTTGTTGACGAGCTCAAACCACAGCTTGGCACCCCGCTCGGCGTCGCCTGCTGCCTCGGCCCGCACGCGTTCGTTTTGGTCGCGCCACCATCCGAGGACGGCATCGCCCTCAGGATCGCCTTCCAGCAGCCATGGCACATTGGGTTCGATGATCGTCAGACTGCGAACGAGACCGGCCTCGTGCAAAGTGGCGCGAAGCGCTATCCCAGTGGAGAAGCCGACGAGGTGGACGGGTCCTGCTTCCAGCCGACGCAGGATGGCCACCAGGTCGGCCGTGTGCGCGGCGGCCGAGTACTCACCCTCCGCAGGCGATGGAACGGATCCGTGGAACCGATGGCTATAGCTGACGAATCGGTACTGCGCCGCAAAAACCTTCCGTTGCGGTTCCCAGTTCCGGAGATCCGATCCCCCACCATGTGAGAACACCACCGGGATACCGTGCCCTCATCTACATACTCGAGATCGACACCGTTCACATGAACGCGCACTACGAACCCATCATTCTCTTCAAAAACGAAACCTCCGCCTTCCTTGCGGATCCAGCCAAAACTTCGCATGCACTACAAAACCAACCGCCGAAACCAAACCGAAACCAGGAGGGCGACGCTCACCGACCTCCTTCATTCCGTCGACGGCCTGCCTTCTTGATGTCGTGACGATATGGCTTCTGCGAGATTCCTCTCACGCCCAGATCGACTGATTGCGAGTCGAAAATAGCGGTTGGCCACCCCCCTACAGCTCGGCGTTCGGCCTACGTTCATGACTGCCGGATCACGGACGGGTTGTTGGTGGTTGAGTTCACCGGAGGCTCGAGCACCTTCGCAAGACTGCGTAAACAGATCTCCAGATGCGCCCGACACGGGAGCCAGGCGCCTGCCCGGGGTGTATCTTCCACACCTGAAAGGAGACCACGATATGGCAGAACATCCCCACGTGGCGATCTATCGAGGGGTCCACGAGAAGCTCCAACAAGGCAATTTCGAGGCGGCCTTCGACGGGCTCGACGATGATGTTGTCTGGCATCAGCTCGGCGCCGAGACGCTCTACGGCAAGGATGCCGTCGTGGCGAGCATGTCCGGTTTGGAGGAGTTCGGAGCGGACGCCTTCACTATCGACATCCACGATGTGGTCGGAAACGACGAGCACGTCATCGGACTGGTGGAGACCACGCTGAACATGGGTGGCCAGAGCTTCACCTATCGCACCGCCGAGATTGCCCACATGAAGGACGGCAAACTCACAGAGCGATGGGCATTCTCAGATGACACTGAGCGGATCATCGAGTTCTTTGGGTCCATGGGTGGTGAGTAGAGCCGAGTCGCACTCAGCCCTTTAGGTGAGACGGGGACTGCCGCATCCCCTGAGCAAAGACCAGAGCGACAGTCCGATAGTGAGGTCGCCCCATATCTGAACCCGAATGGATCTGCACTCACGCGAGGGGATCTGAGCGGGATGCTTTGTAATGATTGCTATGTGACCTGGTAGCGAGCGGGTCGACAGGCGCAATGAAGTGGTGGGCCTCAGCCGGGACCCAGGCATGACCGAGGGGCCAAAGGGCCCGATATCTAACCGGTTTCGAGAAGAGTTTTGAGTTGATGAAGGTTGTCGGCCACACCCTGCCTCATTCGGCTGCCAATAAGGGATGCAACCAGTCGAAGGGCTCCCTCGGGTTGGAGCTCCACAGTGTTGGTCAACGCGGTGGCAGTGTGTGACTTTTCAACCTGGTAACTGAGATGTGCAGCGAACTGGGCCAGAGTGCCGTGGGACCTCGATAAGTCGGTTGGGTTCGAGTGCCGTGACCACGAGTTCTTCTGTCGCCGGTCGAGGAACACTGCGAGTCTGCTGGTAACGGGTGCCAACCGCAATCGGTCCGGGGGTGGTCTTCTTGGTTTCAGTAATCGCCCAGTTCCATTCCGGGGTGTGCTCGAGATCGGCCAGGTAGGCGTAAACCTCACTGACCGGGCGTTTGATGTGGATGGTGTTCGAAGTTGATCATCGATTCTCCTTTCTCTTGTGGATTCCTGGACCAGCACACGCATCCCCGTGGTCCAACACCAGGCACGGCGGGCCAACCTAGACGTCAATGGGCATAACGATCATTCTGGAGCCGCAACACCGGCCTAGGGGGACACCAGATGCACTTGAACTCGCTTCGGCCGGGGCGCTATTGGGCGCCCTCAGTGC
>JBOGEW010000006.1:0-3352 GCA_050742075.1 Acidimicrobiia bacterium | reverse complement strand
CACCCAATCTGAAGGGAGCTCTGGTCGTCGGGATCTCCCAGTCCGGAGAATCCCCTGACCTCCTCCGCGTTCTGGAGGAAGCCAATCGGCAAGGCCAACCAACGTTGGCCATCACCAACAACGAGGCATCTCCTATGGCGGAACTAGCCAATCGATCCCTTGACCTGGGGGTCGGGGTGGAAAGGGCGGTTGCTGCCACAAAGACTTATACCGGGCAGCTCCTCGCCGTTGCCCTCCTTTCGTCAGCTATCGCCGGGGAAAACCGCGAAGCGGACTTCGATCTTCTGGCTCCAGTGATCGATGAGGTGCTTTCCGGTCAGGACCAGATGAGGCAAGCGGCCGTCAGCTTCGCGGGCCATAACCGGTGTGTGGTGATCGGCCGAGGATTTCATCACGCCACAGCCCACGAATGGGCCCTAAAGATCGCCGAGCTCTCCTACCTGGTCGCCCAGCCTTTCTCGTCGGCTGACTTTCGCCATGGTCCGATAGCCCTGATCGAACCCGATCTGGCCGTGTTGGCGGTTGCCTCCGAGGGCCCTCTGTTCTCCGAGCTTTCCGAGCTCCTCGAGGAGATCGCGTCCGCTGGCGCCAAGGTGCTGGCGATCTCTGACCGCGCCGACTTGCCGGTCGAGAACCTAATAAGAATTCCGCCGACGCCGGAGTGGCTCAGCCCCATTCCCGCGATTGTGGCCGCTCAGTTGCTGACGTATCACTTGTCGGTGGCACGCGGGCACGACCCCGACCGTCCCCGTGGCTTACGAAAGGTCACGAGGACGGTCTGATAACCGGGTCAGGTCGTAGTTCGGGCGGTTCCCATGCGACTAGCGATGAAGACCAGGATCGCCGCCACAAGTATTGAGGCGATCCAGTCGACACCCTCGGTGTCCGGCCAAACAGCTCCTGCTAGCCATCCACCGACCAGCGCACCGACAATTCCCAAGACGATGGTGAGCACCCAGCTCATACCACCGGTGTTGGGAATAACCATACGGGCCAGGGCGCCAACTACCAGTCCGATGACGATGTACAGGACGATCGTCCCAAATTCCAAGGTCTCTCCTTCTTTCTGCGTTTCGATTAGTGCCCGAAACCGGCACATCTCAAACCGTCGGCCTAGTGACTAACCGACCACGGAGAATCAATCCAATGTTTCGCTCGGCTGGTCGCGGAGCGCCAGTGAGGTCCGAGATAGCACCAAGTCAGTAGCCGGGTGCGGCCGGTCTATCGATCGCAGGGAGTGGCGACTCGTGCAGGATGGCCTCGAGCCGCGGTCGAAATTCGGCGAGGGTGGAGGAATCGAAACCACTGAGATCGTCCCGCCCCGGGCACCCACCCTCGTCATAGGCGATGGCAACTACCGAGAGGATCTGGTCGCCGACAACGGTCGCATATTGCAGGTTGAGCTCCGAGGGCTCCCCGTCGGGCAAGGTCCCCACGAATCCGAAGCCGATGCCGGGCGTGCCTCCCAGGACGAAATCACCTACCGGGAAGGGGTCGAAGCCGTGGTCAGGCCCACAACCGGCGGCGCGATCAGAACCAATGGCTTCGGCGAACCCGGAAGCGAATAGCTCGAGATTCTCCCTTGGATCCCCTCTCGGATCGAGATCATCGAACGATCCGATGGGATAGGAAGGTTGCCTCAACTACCCCCACGATTTGCCCGTCGCGTTCGACGCAGAGGAACGCGCCCTCCCCCTCACAGGCATGAACGGCCCACCCGCCGTCCAAGTCGACGACTTTTGCTGGATCCTCCCAATCGACCACCGCCTCTGCGGCGCCCGTCGGTGGTTGATCGGGGGCGACGGTCGTAGTGCTCCTCGGACCTGAGTCCACGTCGCCGCAGGCGACCAGTGCGAAAAGGGTGGCACCTATAAGAAAACTGGCGCTGAGAGGACTTGAACCTAAGCCGGCCGTCCTCACGGTTTGCGCCACTCGAAGTATCGGTCGTCGTAAACGAACCGACCGGCCTCGGGGAGCCAGTCGACCATCTTTGGCAGGCGAAGGTCCCGAGATGACGGACACGGCTGGTTGATGTGATCCAAAACCTCGTCGGTAAACATCCGCAAAGCGCCCGCGGAGAGAGCTCGTTCCCCAGCCCCGAGACCGCAGCGATTGGCGTCGGTCACCCGTGTGGTCCAAGCCTGAATTTCGTCAACGGTGTTGAGATCGCCACGGCCCTCGTCGAGCTCGACAAACCGTTCGGCCAGCGCAGCCGTTCCCAGCTTGCAGGGCGGACATTGGCCGCAGGATTCTGTCGCCAGGAATCGCGATAACACCGCAGTGGCCGCGACTACACAGGCGGTGTCGTCGTAGACGATCATCCCTCCTGAGCCCAAGCCGGATCCGATCGACTGCATCGAACCAAAGTCCAACGGGGTGTCGAGCAGGCGATTGGGAACCGGGGCGTTGGACGCACCGGGAAACACCGCCTTGATCCGGCGGCCCTCGCCGAGCCCCTCACCGACGCCAAAGACCAGCCAGGAGAGCGGTGTACCCAGGGCCAGCTCGACCACAGTCTCACGTCGCACGTCGCCGGACACCGTCATCACCATGTTTCCGGGGCTGTCTTCGGTTCCCATCGATCGGAACCAAAGCGAGCCTTCCCGAAGAATGTGGGGTACGTTGGATAGCGTTTCGACGTTGTTCACCACAGTCGGGTTGTAGTGGTCGTCTGAGCCGATCGAGGCCGCTCCCACCCCGGCGGTCATACCGGTGTGGAGACCGAGGATGTAAGGCGGGTACCAGCGGGGCAACGGATCTCGGCCTTCGATCGCCTCCAGGAGACCGGTCTCTTCACCGAGCAGGTAATCGTCGGGACCGGCCACGATCCGAATCGTCACATCGCCAAGGAGATCCGCATTGCTCATTTCGGTCGCCGCCGCCTCGAGTTTGCGAATCTCAGCCTCGTATTTCTCCTTGATCCCGATGTAGGCCTCATCGGCGCCCACCGCAAACGAGGCGATGGCGAGCCCTTCCAGAAGTTGATATGGATTGGAACGCAGTAGGGCACGGTCCTTGAAGGTGCCGGGCTCACCTTCGGCGGCGTTACACACCACATATCGTCGTTCACCCGGCGGAGTGTCTGCGACCCCGCGCCATTTGATCCCAGTCGGGAATCCGGCCCCTCCTCGGCCGCGCAGCTTCGACGTCCGCAACTCGTCGATCGTCGAGTCAGAGCCGATACTCAGGGCTCGCCGCAGTCCCTCACCGCCACCGGCAGCGACATACGATCCGACCGACTCCACAGGTTGATCCGCCAGTAGATACCGTTGAGCCTCGCCACCGTTCATCGAGGTTCATTCTTGCGTAGAAATGGCCACATATATGTGGCCATTTCTACGCAAGAATGAAC
>JBOGEW010000005.1:0-5909 GCA_050742075.1 Acidimicrobiia bacterium | reverse complement strand
GATCATCACCGATGCCCCCCTTCCCGACTATGCCCCTGCCTTTTCACTCGACCGCTACCAGGACCCGGACTATCTCGTTGAGATCTCAACGCTCACCTCTACCGGTCAGATCTAGGTTTCTTTTCATGGACACCGGTCTCTCCAACGATCTGGGCCGAAGAACCGACCAACTTCGCGATGAAGGTCTCTTCAAAGAAGAGCGCACCATCACCTCACCGCAAGGGGCTCATATTGAACTGGCCGATGGGCGGCGGGTCATCAACTTCTGCGCCAACAATTACCTGGGTCTGGCCAATGACGCGCGTTTGGAGCTAGCGGCCGCCGCCGGCATGGCCGAACATGGCTACGGGACCGCTTCGGTCCGTTTCATCTGCGGCACCCAATCCGTGCACCAGGAACTTGAAGCCCGCCTCGCCGAATTCCTCGAGATGGGTGATGCCATCCTTTATTCATCGTGCTTCGATGCCAACGGCGGACTCTTCGAGACTCTGCTGGGCGAAGAAGACGCAGTGATCTCCGATGCGCTCAACCACGCCTCGATCATCGACGGAATCCGGCTGTCGAAGGCCCGGCGCCTGCGCTACTCCAATAACGATATGAAAGAGTTAGAGGAGCGGCTGCTCGAATCCCGCGACTCCCGCTACCGCCTGATTGCCACCGACGGGGTGTTCTCAATGGATGGGGTGATCGCCGATCTGCCTGCGATCGCCGAGCTGGCCGAAAAGCACCGGGCGATGGTTATGGTCGACGACAGTCACGCAGTGGGATTCATCGGTGCCGGGGGGCGGGGCACTCCCGAGTTCACCAAGACCAAGGTTGACATTCTCACCGGAACCCTGGGAAAGGCGCTGGGCGGCGCCAGCGGTGGCTATACCGCCGCCAGCTCGGAGATCGTCGCCTGGCTGCGACAGCGCTCGCGTCCGTATCTGTTCTCCAACAGCCTGGCCCCGGGGATAGCAGCATCCTCCCTCGTCGCCCTTTCCATCATCGATGAGAGTTCGGCTCTGAGAGAGAGACTCGCGCAGAATTCGGAACATTTCCGGTCGGAGATGACCTCGGCTGGGTTCTCGCTGGCGGGGGCCAATCATCCGATTATTCCGGTCATGCTGGGCGATGCCCGTCTCGCCTCCGAGATGGCGGATCGGATGCTGGCCGAAGGGATCTACGTCATTGGCTTCTCTTTCCCCGTCGTTCCGCATGGACAGGCGCGGATCAGGACTCAAATATCCGCCGCTCACTCGACCGACGACATCGACGGGGCCGTCGCCGCATTCGTCAAAGTCGGCCGGGAGCTCGGGGTGCTGGCTTGAAAGCGCTCCTCAAGGCAAAGGCGGAGCCCGGCCTTTGGCTCGAGGAGGTTCCTGAGCCCGAGGTGGGGCCAGCGGATGTCAAGATCGCTGTCCGGAAGACCTCGATTTGCGGCACCGACCTTCACATTTTCCGATGGGACGAATGGGCCCAGCAAACGATTCCCGTGCCGATGGCAGTCGGCCACGAGTTCATGGGAGAGATCACAGAGATCGGAGACGCCGTCCAGGGTCTACGAACCGGACAGAGAGTTTCGGGCGAAGGTCACATCACCTGCGGGCATTGTCGGAACTGCCGGGCCGGTCGCAGGCACTTCTGCCATCACCATCTCGGACTAGGTGTCACCCGGCCGGGCGCCTTCGCGGAGTACGTGGTCATACCAGCCGCGAACGTCTTTCCGCTCCCCGATCACATCGGAGATGAGGTGGGCGCCATCCTCGATCCATTGGGCAACGCCACCCATACCGCCCTCGCTTATGACCTGGTCGGTGAAGACGTGCTCATTACTGGAGCAGGTCCCATCGGTGTCATGGCCGCGGCGATCTCCCAACATATCGGGGCCCGTTATGTGGTCGTCACCGACCTCAACCCGTATCGCCTAGACATGGCCCAAAAGCTGGGCGCCGACCGCGTCGTCGACGCCGCCACAGCTGATCTGAAAGTGGTGATGGACGAACTCGGTATGACTGAAGGATTCGACGTGGGAATGGAGATGTCGGGCAGCGGCGAGGCTTTCAGCCAAATGATCGAGGTGATGAACCATGGCGGACGGGTGGCGTTGCTTGGCCTTCCGCCCGATCTCGTGCCCGTCGATCTCAACGCGGTGATCTTCAAAGGTCTGACTCTGAAAGGGATCTATGGGCGACTGATCTTCGAGACCTGGTACAAGATGGCCGCGCTGTTGCAAGACGGGCTCGACGTGGCGTCCGTCATAACCCACCGCTTTTCCTTCACCGCCTTCGAGGAAGCGTTCGCGATCAGCGGCAGCGGACAAAGCGGCAAGGTCTTGCTGGAATGGACCGAATGAGGATCCTCGAGGTCAGCATCGATCGACCGCCGCGCGAGCCGGTGCTGGTGGTGTGTCTCAATGGTTGGGTCAACGCCGGTGGCGTTGCCACGCTGGTGGCCGAAACTCTGGGCGGAGATCAGATCGGCGAAGGCCGCTCCGACCTCCTCTTCGACTATCGAGTCAGCCGGCCGGTGCTCGACTTCGTCGATGGCGTGATGACCTCGATGGTCTGGCCGGAGCTCGTGATCCGTCGCCTCCCCCTCGACGATTGGGACCTCCTGGTCATGTCGGGAGTGGAGCCCAACTGGAACTGGCGGCAGCTGGGGGCCGAGCTCTCAGAATTGGCGATCGAGTGGAAGGTCCGCCAGCAGATCTCGATCGGAGGCGTCCCGTGGGCCTGGCCCCACACCCGCGAGGTTCCGATCATCACCGCCGCCTCGGATCAGTCGCTCCTGGCCGAAGACGAGGATCATGCCCGGGGACTGCTCCGCGTCCCGGCGGCGGCGGTGAGCGCGCTTGACTTTCTCGTGGCCGGGGCAGGGGTTCCGACGGTCGGGTTTTACGCCCGGGTCCCGCAGTACGTCAGCGTGGCCTACCCGGCGGCGGCGCTCGCCGTCATCCGCCGCTTGCAAATCCACCTCGACCACGTTTTACCGACAGGGAGCTTGGAAGAGGCAGCTCTCGCCCAGCGGAAGGACCTCGACGCCGTGGCCAGTCAGCGACCCGATCTGGCCGAGGCGGTGCAAAAGCTCGAGTCGATGGTGGACGCAACCGAGTCGGTTTCGGGAGAGCAGCTGGCCGCAGAAATCGAACGCTTCCTGCGAGAACAGGGCAACCAGCAGACCTAGCTATTGCCGACGCGAAATTTGTTGCCGGGCGTCTCGGCTAGCGGTTTTGGCTAGTTGCGGTCCCGATACCGGTCGCCGCCGCCACCACCCTGACGGGGGGGGCGGGGAGCCATGGGTCGCGACTCATTGACAACGATACGCCGGCCCGCCAAATCGCTGCCATCGAGCTCCTCGATGGCCCGGCGGGCCGCGTCGTCGTCCATCTCGACAAAGCCGAAGCCGCGGGAGCGGCCGGTCTCCCGATCACTCAGCACCTCGGCCGAACTGACCTCACCGATGCGACTAAACGTTGCTCGCAAGTCCTCTGATGTGGTTCGAAAGGGCAGATTTCCTACGTAGAGCCTCAACATGCCTCCTGACCGCTAGGCAACCCCAGTCGGTTCATAGAACAGCGAACCCAACGGACAGAAGGATTCGAGCGAAGTCGCGTTGACTCGCTTCCGAGAATTTAGCAATCGCTTGACCGTGGGGCTACTGGCGGGGGGCGATCTTCTTTTGGGGCCGGGTCCAGATGAACGCCAGTGCCACCACTCCGACCACGGCCAGAACCCAGCGCAGCGGGACGGAATCGATCAGCACGGTCATGGAAAATGTGAGAGAGGCGAGGACTGCCGTCGAGGCTACGGCTTTGGTGCGGACGGTGAAGCCGTCGCTTCGATACCCGCGAATGATCCGGCCGAACACCGGATGGTCGACGAGCCAGGAATGAAAGCGATCCGAGGAGCGAGCAAAAAAGAATGCCGCCAGGATCACGAAATCGAAAGTTGGGATACCGGGCAGCCAGGACATATAGGCGAGCCCGAGACAAGCGAGCCCCAGGACCAGATAGAGACCACGAACCAACCGGCTGCGGGGCTTGCGAACCTGTTGCGTCGTCGCCACGGGGGCCGACCTTATCCTCCGGGTTGTCAACAGCGAGTCGGCACCTTCGCCGAGGAGCACCCCGTTCCCCGACGCTTCGCTCGGGGGAGAAACGGGGACCGGTGGCTAAGTTCTCTTCGACCCACGGGAGGAGATCGATGCCAATTGCCAGCCCCGAGAATTACCGAGCCATGCTCGAGGCTGCCCGCAAGGGGGGGTACGCGTTCCCGGCTATCAACGTGACCGGGTCCGAGTCCCTCCACGGCGCCCTTGCCGGATTTGCCGAGGCTGAGTCAGATGGCATTGTCCAGATCTCGACCGGGGGAGCCGAGTTTCTTTCCGGTACGACCGTGAAGGACATGCCCGCGGGTGCCGCCGGCATCGCCGAGTTCGCGTACGTCGTCGCCGAGCGGTACCCGATCAACATCGCTCTCCACACCGACCATTGCCAGCCGGAGAAGGTCGATGGGTACGTACGTCCGTTGTTGGCGATGAGCCGGGAGAGGGTCAAATCCGGTGCCGGGCCCCTTTTCCAGAGCCACATGCTCGACGCGTCGATGCTGCCTCTGGAGGAAAACCTCTCCCTGGCCAAAGAGTTGCTCGACGAGTGCAACGCAGTCGGAACGATTCTCGAGCTGGAGATCGGCATCGTCGGCGGCAAAGAAGATGCGGTGGATCACGAAGGGGTCGAGCGAGCAAAGCTCTATACGACGCCCGAGGACATGGTCCGCACTGCCGAGGTTCTCGGCCTTCCGGCGGACGGTCTGTATCTGCTGGCCGCGGTGTTCGGCAATGTGCACGGGGTCTACAAGCCGGGGGCAGTGCAACTGCGCCCCTCGATCCTGCGCGATGGGCAGGAGGCGATGGAAAAGAAATTCGGCTCGCAGGGCCGTCACTTCCTCGTCTTTCATGGTGGGTCCGGATCGAGTCTGGAGGAGATCCGCGAGACCCTCGACTACGGCGTCGTGAAGATGAACATCGACACCGACACCCAGTACGCCTTCACCCGCCCAATCGCTGACCACATGTTCTCCAACTATGCGGGGGTGATGAAGGTCGACGGCGATGTTGGGGACAAGTCGAGCTACGACCCTCGCTCGTATTTAAAGAAAGCAGAGTCGGGAATGGCAAGGCGAGTTGTGGAGGCCTGTGAAGACTTGAGGTCGGCGGGAAAAACGATCTCGTGACCCAACCGTGGGCACGTTCGGGCCGCTTTGTGCCCCGCACGTTCGTGCGACCGTTTCTTCGATTCGCCAATCGGGAGGCCTCGTCCGGTATCGCTTTGATGGCCGCCGCTGCAGCCGGATTGATCTGGGCCAACGTCAATTTCGACTCATACGAAACCTTCTTCGCCGCACCGATTCGCCTCGAGCTGGGTCCGGTTCATCTCGATGAGACCGTGCGAGGCTTCGTCAACGACGGGCTGATGGCGGTCTTCTTCTTCGTGGTCGGGCTCGAGATCAAGCGCGAACTCGTGGTCGGTGATCTCCGCCAACCGCGCACGGCCCTGCTTCCCATCCTGGCCGCGCTGGGCGGCATGCTCGTTCCCGCCCTGACCTATCTGGCGTTGGCAGGGGACGCACCGGGAGCCGAGCGAGGGTGGGGCGTTCCGATGGCAACTGACATTGCGTTCGCAGTCGGCGTGCTCGCGCTGCTCGGGAAACGTATTCCAATCGGAGCGAAGCTCTTCCTCTTAACCCTGGCGATCGCCGACGACATCGGCGCCATCGCAGTGATCGCCGTTTTCTATTCGGGACCGCTTGCTTTAGGTTGGCTGTTAGTCGCTCTCACTGCTCTAGCGGCGGTGTGGGGGGCCGGACGAATCGGCATCCGCTCCCTCGGCTTCTATCTCCCGTTGGCCTTTGTGGCGTGGATCGCCACTC
>JBOGEW010000004.1:0-2811 GCA_050742075.1 Acidimicrobiia bacterium | reverse complement strand
GGTCTGAACCATCGGTACGTCGGTCTGCCCGATGGCCGTGATCAGCAAGGCTCCGATCCCGTTGATGCGGAAGATCTGTTCGGTGATGATGGCGCCTCCGAAGATCCCAGGCACCTGCAGGGCGATCAACGTCACCACCGGGATCAGGCTGTTGCGCATCACATGCGTCAGCACGACTCGCCCTTCGCCGAGGCCCTTGGCTCGGGCAGTGCGGACGTAGTCGTCATTGAGGTTGTCAAGGACCGACGCCCGAGTAAACCGGCTGAGGGCGGCGGTGTTGAAAAGAGTAAGGACCGCCACCGGCATCGCCATTTGCTTGAGATGAGCGAGAAGGCTACCCCAACTGTCGACCACCAGTGTCGAGTCGTAGAAGGAAGGGAACCAGCCGAGGGTGACGCTGAAGACGATGATGGCCAACAGACCCGTGAAAAACGTGGGCGCCGAGAACCCAACCATGGTGGCGAACGTGCCGATGTTGTCAAAGGCGGAGTACTGCTTGTAAGCCGACATCACGCCCACGGGGATGGCGATGATGATCCCGAGGACGAAAGCCAGGCCCAGGACCCAAAGGGTCTGGGGGAGCCGTTGCCCAATAACGTCGATAGCCGGCGCTCGGGAGGACCAAGAGATGATTCGATCGCGGGCCGCGCAATCGCCGAAGCAGGTATTGAAGACCGACTCGATTATGTGAAGAGGCTCGTTGATGAACATGAGCTTCATCCACTTGAGCCACTGGATCAAAAAAGGATCGTTAAAACCCAACGATTCTCGGATGTTTTCGCGTACTTCGGCGGGGAGCGTCAGCGGCAGCTGAGAGGTGGGATCGCCGGGGGCGAGGTCGAGAATGGCGAAGATGATGAGGCTGATGATGACCAGCGTGGGGATTGCGAAGAGGGTGCGGCGAAGGATGTATTGAGCCATGGCCTAGCCGCAGCCTCGCTGGCCGTCGAAGACGGCAAGAGAGCCTTTCAGGAAGACCCGAAAGGCTCTCTTGGCAGTCATATCTCGGTGTGTTCTCTTAGCTCGTTAGCTGCGAGTCCACTCTTCGATGTTCCAGTATTCCGAGTCCCAGCCATTGAGATCACCGACTCCCTGGATCGAGTTGGCAAATGCCGACACGTTGCCGCGGTGGATCAGCGGGATGATGGCGCCGTCGCCGACGACCAGGTCGTTGAGCTGGATGACCAACTCGTTCCGGGCCGGATCCTCGAGCGGGGTGGCTTCCAGCTCCGCGAACACGGCGTCGTACTCCTCGCTGGCGTAGCGGGGGATGTTTCCACCGGCGTAGTTGTTCGTCGACTCCGGAATCTGCTCGATGGTGTATTGCACCATGTAGCCCTGCGGGTCGGGGCTGGTGGAGCCGTTGGTGAACATCTGGATGTCGGTGAAGAACTTCCAGATCGAGGCATCGCTGGCAGCAGTCCCGTCGAAGAAGAGCCCTGCGTCTTCATTCCTCATGTTGGCCACAACGCCAATTTCCGCCCAGTAGCTCTCGATCAGCGCCTGGTTTGACTGCCGCACCGCGTTGGTTGAGGTCACGTAGTCAAACTCGAGGGGAATGCCGTTCCACTCACGGACGCCATCTCCGTCAGAGTCGACCGCGCCGATCTCATCGAGGAGGGCGTTCGCTCCCTCGAGGTCCTGAGTAAGGCACCAGTCCATGTTGGTGGACACGGCTGGCTCGGACGGCCAGATGTTGCAGGTAGGGATCCCGGAGGGGCCGTATCCCACTGCCACCAACTCCTCCCGGTTGATCGCCATCGAGAGGGCGCGGGCGAGGTCTGGATTGTTGAAGAAGACCGGATTGGGGTTGGCCCCGCCGGCGTAGTCGGAGCGGTCGCCATCCTCGGCGGGATCGGTCTGGTTGAGGTTGATGTGCTCAACGTTCGAGGTGAATGCCACCTGCACGACTCCATTACCGGCCGCCTCCATCGGAGCGATGATCTCCGGAGCCACCTGGAGGTTCCAGGCGTAGTCGCCTTCACCGATTTCGAGAACCGAACGGGCGGTCGACTCTGCGTCACCTCCACCTTCGATGGTGACGGTGCCGAAGAAGGGCTTGCCCTCCGGTATTCCCCGGTAGTTCGGGTTCATCTCGTAGGAAACCACGTCCTCAGGCACCAGGTTGCTGACAACGTACGGGCCGGTGCCCACAGGCGAGAAGTTCTGCTCGGTGCAGGCATTGGCCGCCGCCCCAACGCAGTCCGCGAATTGCGCCCGCTGGATTACCGGGTAGGTGTAACTGACGAAGTGAATGAACGGGAACGGTTGGGGGCTGGTGAAGTTGATCGTCGCATGGGTGTCGTCATCTGCCACCACGCTCTCAACCGTCGAGAAGTCGGCTACACAGCCGGTTTCCGCGTTCGAGCAGTACTCCCAGCTGAAGACGACGTCATCGGCAGTGAGTGGGGTTCCGTCCGACCAGAGGACACCCTCTTTCAGCGTCCAGGTGATCGAGCTGTAGTCCTCGGCGATGCCACCGTTCTCCTGAGTGGGGATTTCGGCTGCCAAAGCCGGAATCAGCTCTCCTCCTGGGCTGAACTCCGCCAGGGGCTCGAGAACGAGCGAACCTGCCAGAAGGTCCTTGGTGCCGGTCGACAGATAGGCGTTGACCTGCGACGGTCCCTGCCATTGGAAGGCGAGGAAATCGCCCCCCTGGCCAGCGGCTCCGGTCGGGCCTGCGGTGGTTTCAGTCGGGGCTTCGGTAGTGGCTGTTCCATCTGCGGTGGTGGCAGTTCCTCCATCGGCTGTGGTTTCGGTGGTGCCGGTGGCACAGGCCGCGAGGAAGAGCGCAAAGGCCGCGAACAGGCT
>JBOGEW010000003.1:0-7285 GCA_050742075.1 Acidimicrobiia bacterium | reverse complement strand
CGACAAGACCGTCTCGGTCGCAGAGGCCGAAGCAACCTTTGACCGTCCAGTCGAGTTGGCCGTTCCCGGCTCGAGTAGGAAGGTCTAGATGCCGCGCTCCCGGGCACAGGATGAGATCCGCGCCATTCGCATGCACCTCGGTTTTACTGAGATGACTCCTGGCTCGGTCATGATCGAGATGGGACGGACCCGGGTCTTGTGTACGGCAGTGATCGAGCCCGACGTCCCCCGCTGGATGCGGGAGACTGGCAAAGGCTGGGTGACCGCCGAGTACGGCATGTTGCCGGGCTCCTCCGCCGAGCGAATCGGGCGCGATCAGTATCAAAAGGGTCGAGCGCTCGAGATCTCGCGCTTGATCGGGCGCTCCCTCCGTTCCGTGGTGGATCCGGTGGCGATGGGGGAGATGATGGTGCGGGTCGACTGCGATGTGCTTCAGGCCGACGGCGGCACCCGGACTGCGGCGATCACCGGTGCCTGGGTAGCGTTGCATCAAGCCTTCTCCGATTCGATGGAGAAAGGGCTCCTCGCCCGCCATCCAATTCTCGATCATGTCGCCGCCATTTCCGTGGGGATCGTCGATGGGGACCTGCTGCTCGATCTCGACTACGAAGACGACGTCCGCGCCGAAGTGGACTTCAACGTGGTGATGTCGGGGCGGGGACTTCTGGTGGAGGTGCAGGGGAGCGCTGAAAAGGCGCCCTTCTCGCGAGAGGAACTCGACCAGATTCTCGACCTCGCCGCCGGTGGCATCGAGGTTCTCGTCGACGCGCAAAAGCAGGCCGTCGTCGAGTGAGGATCGACCGTCTGGTGGTGGCATCGAAGAACCCCGACAAGATCACTGAGATCACAGAAGTTCTGAGAGAGAGCGGATTGAACGTGGAACTGGTCGAGGGTCTCGCCTGGCCCGACATCGACGAAACCGGCGAAACGCTGGAGGAGAACGCTCTCAAGAAAGCACATGAGGTATTTGGCGCAACCGGAATTCCCGCCCTGTCAGACGACACCGGGCTCTTTGTGGATGCTCTCCCCGGCCTTCCCGGAGTCAATACCGCCCGCTTCGCCGGCGCCGATGCCACCCATGCCGAAAATGTGGAGCTATTGCTTGAAAAGATGAAGGGGATCGAGGACCGGGCCGCATCATTCCGAACCGTCGTGGCTCTCGTGTCTGGTGACGGCGAGCTGGTCGCCGAGGGCGTTCTCGCCGGCTTCATCGCTCAAGCGCCGCGCGGCAGCGGAGGCTTCGGCTACGACCCAGTGTTCGAGTTGAACGACGGCCGGACCTTGGCAGAACTCCAGGACAACGCGCAGAACAGCCTCTCGCATCGAGCCATTGCTTTGCGAAATCTGTTCGGGCGGTTGGGCTATACCAGCTGAGGGAGTTCTCAGACGACCGATCAGCAGGTTGGGGGTTCGAGTCCTTCCGGGCGCGCTAACGACCTAGCCGATCCAGCACGCGCAGCAACTCCATCGGAAGCGGAAAAATCAGGGTCGAGTTCTGCTCGGCCGCCACTTCGGTCATGGTCTGGAGCATCCGCAGCTGCAGACCGGCCGGATGGGCCTCCAAGAGACCGGCCGCGTCTGCCAGGGTCTCGGCCGCCTCCTTCTCGCCCAGGGCGTGGATAACTTTGGCCCGGCGTTCTCGCTCGGCCTCGGCTTGGCGGGCCATGGCCCGGCGCATTGAATCGGGCAATTCGACGTCTTTAACCTCGACCAGGGAGACCTTCACCCCCCACGGGTCTGTCAGGCCATCGATGATCTGCTGGAGTTCCTGGTTGATCTGTTCGCGATTGGTGAGCAATTCGTCGAGGTTGGCTTGCCCGATGATCGAGCGCAGGGTGGTTTGAGCGATTTGCGAGGTAGCGAACCGGTAGTCCTCGATCTCGAGCACCGCCCGCTGCGGATCCATGACCCGGAAGTAGGTGACGGCGTTGACCCGCACGGTCACGTTGTCCCTGGTGATGATGTCCTGGGGTGGGATATCCATCGTGACGGTCCGCAGGCTCACCCGCAACAGCCGGTCGACGATCGGGATCAGGAGTATCAACCCCGGCCCTTTGGGAGTGGAAGTGACCCGCCCCAGGCGGAAGACGACGCCCCGTTCGTATTCGGGGAGGATGCGAATCGCCGCCCGCAGAATCGTTATCAACAAGAAAAGGGCAATGCCCCAGCCGACCAAACCGTCAAACGTCATCGGAAACCTCCTCCACCACCAGCCGGATACCTTCGCTGCCGATCACCCTTGCCTCCGATCCATCGTCCAGTTCTCGATTGGATGTGACGTCCCACCACGTCCCGTCGAGGAACGCCGTCGTGCGCTCATCGCGCTTGCGGACCGTGACCATCCTTCCCACCAGCGTCTCCCGCCCGGTGATTGGTGGCTGACGGCGGGCGCTCAAGCTCGCCCGACCCGCCACGATGCTGGCGGCCCCGAGCACAGCCGCGCTCGGCCACACTATGGCCGGGCTCACCCTGACCGTCCCCTCCTCAAACAGGAACAGTCCGCTCAAGAGAAGCGCAATCGTGCCCCCACCGGCCAAGATCCCGACTCCGGGAGCGAACAACTCGGCCACAAACAGCCCGATCGCTAGTACCAGCAGGGCGATCCCCGCTCCCCGCACGGGTAGCACGCTCAGGGCAAAGAAGGCGAGGATCAGCATGATTACGCCGGCGATCCCCGAGAAGCCGAGCCCAGGATTGGCCGCCTCGTACACGATCGCCAGAGTTCCTACTGAGAGCAAGATGAACGCCAGATTGGGGTCGGCCAGTTGGCCCAAAATTTCCCGGAGGGCACCGAGCTCGTTGCGCTCGACCGTGGCGCCCTCGGTGCCGAGAGTGACCCCCAGGCCCGGCACTTCGCGGCCGTCGACCTGGGCCAACAGATCGTCGAGGTCACTTGCGATGAGGTCGACCACCCCCAACTCAACCGCCTGGCGAGAACTGACCGATCGGCCTTCTCTCACCGATTCCTCGGCGAACTCGACATTTCGTTTACGGCGCTCGGCCACCGAAACCGCGAACGCCACGGCATCGTTGATGATCTTGTCCGTGATCTCGCCGCCCTGGAGGTCCACAGGGGTAGCGGCCCCAATCGAGGTAGCCGGCGCCATCGCCGCCACATCGGCGGCCATGGTGATGAAAGTCCCGGCCGAAGCCGCCCTCGCTCCTTCGGGACTCACATAGGTGATGATCGGGATGCCGGCGTTGAGCATGGCCTGGACGATCTCACGCATGGAGACATCGAGGCCGCCGGGGGTGTCAATGGTGACGATCACTGCCTCGAATCCGCCTCTTTCAGCCTCGGCAATCGATCCCTCGACGTAGTCGGCGATGACCGGGGTGATCGCCCCCTCGATCTCGACCAGCATTAGCCGCGCTTCCTGGCCAAAAGCTGGCCCGCCGAGCAGGCCGACGATCGCCACTCCGAGCACCGACAGGGTGGATCGAACCGTCCCGAAGCGGCCAACGCCACTCACCCCGGGGATTATGCCCGGGTGGGGCGGCACCACAAGTCGGGCTGGCCGATTGCCGCGACTTATTCACAACCGCGTCGTGAATGGTGCGGGCGGTGGGACTCGAACCCACATTGGGCGAACCCACCAGATCCGAAGACGGCCGAGGTCGTATCCCCTGATGTCCTCTCGTGTCGAAATATCCCTTCTGTTTGCGGTGAGTCCTTGACCGCGGTTCGTTTGTGTCCTCGCGTTGCACTTGATATCCCCGGTGGGGTTAGCAATCGCGTTAGCAAGGTTGACCTCGCTGTTTGCGATCGTCAGGAGACTCCAGGCAGCAAACGTTTGGTGCGGGCGGGAGCCTTGAATCCACATGGTGCCACGATCAGCGCGCAGTACCGTTCGCCCATGGATGAGTCGAGAGGCAATTTGCCAACCGGCACCGTCACATTCCTCTTCACCGATATCGAAGGTTCGACCAGACTCGTCCAAGAGCTTGACCCGGCGATGTACGGCGAACTCCTCGAACACCACAATCGCCTCTTGCGGGCTGCTTTCCGCGACCATGGTGGGATCGAGCGTGGCACTCAAGGTGATTCGTTCCTTGTCATTTTCCCTGATCCGCCCTCTGCGGTTGCGGCTGCCGTCGATGCTCAGCGGTCGCTCGAAGCGGCCAAGTGGCCCCCGGGAGCGCAGATTCGGGTCCGAATGGGCCTCCATAGTGGCGCAGGAATCCACGGCGGCGATGACTACATCGGAGTTGACATCAACCGAGCAGCCCGAATTGCTTCAGCAGGTCACGGCGGCCAAGTCTTGATCTCCGATTCGACCCGGGCGCTCTCCAGCCGGGCGCTACCAGCGGGCGTTTCACTACGTGATATGGGAGAGCACCGGCTCAAAGGGCTCGACCTTCCGGAGAAGCTGTATCAGGTGCTCGTCGGTGGTCTCCGTACCGATTTCCCGCCTCTTCACACAGTCGATGTGGCTGCGGCCCATGTGCCCACGAGAATGACCAGCTTCGTCGGAAGACGGGATGACCTAGACAGGCTCCGTGGGCTACTCAGGGATAGTCGCCTCATCACGCTGGTTGGACCGGGCGGAACAGGCAAGACCAGCCTCGCTATCGAGTTGGGTCGCGAGGTGGCGACGGACTTCGCCGATGGAGTTTGGTTCGTCGATCTGGCACCGTTGAGCGATCCCATGCTGGTGGGTCCGACCACGGCTCGAAGTTTGGGCCTGAGCGAGGAGGTGGAGCAGACACCGATCCAGCTACTTCAGGGCTACCTGAAGTCGAGGGAGATGCTCTTGATTCTGGACAACTTCGAGCATCTGCTTACCGCGAATGAGATCGTTGCTGATCTCTTGGGTGACGCGCCTGGTTTAAAGGTCGTAGTCACGAGCCGCAGGATCCTCGATCTGTATGGCGAACAAGAATTCCCGGTCCTTCCGCTCAATATGCCAGACCCCGGGACTTCAGCTGACCTCGACCAGCTGGCAAATTACGAGGCTGTGATGCTTTTCGCCGACCGGGCTCGCGCAGCAAAGCCCGCTTTCTCGATCACGAAGGAGAATGCCCTCACTGTTACCCAAATTTGCATCCGACTGGATGGGTTGCCACTCGCTATCGAGTTGGCTGCAAGCCGCATTCGCTTGCTTGAGCCGCAAGAGATTCTGACCAGGCTCGAACGCAGCCTCTCCTTGTTGACGAGTGGTCCCAGCAACCTGCCCGCAAGACAGCAAACCCTAAACGGAGCGATCGATTGGAGCTACGAGCTACTCAGTCCGAACGAGCAGCGGTTGTTCGTGCGCCTCACGGTTTTTCTAGGCGGCTGCACGATCGAGGCGGCGGATTCCATCTGTAATCCCGGCGGCGAGGTTGGCATTGATACGTTCGAGGGGGTCGCTTCCCTCGTTGCCCAGAGCCTGGTACGCCAGCAAGGTGATGGTCGGGAGTCTCGTTTCACGATGCTTGAGACCATCCGCGAGTACGGCCATAGCCGGCTGAAGGCAGATGGCGAGCTCGACGAGATCGCCAAGCGCCACTTGGTCTACTTCCGCGATCTTGCCGAATTAGCTGAACCGAACCTGCTGACCCCAGCCGGCTGGCTCGACCGCTTTGAGCGTGAACTCGACAACCTTCGAGGTGCCCTGAACCATGCCCTAGCCACCCAAGAAGCAGAGAACGGTCTCCGTCTTGCCGCTGCGTTGTGGCGATTCTGGTTCCAGCGCGGCTACTTGCGCGAGGGCCGCTCGTGGCTGGAGAACCTGCTGGCGGTCGAGCCCGATCGGGTCTCCGCGAACCGCGCGAAGGCGTTCATCGCCCTAGGCGGACTTTGCTACTGGCTCTCGGACAACGAGGCCACCGAGGATGCCTACAAGGCAGCAGTGAACCTCTACCGCCAAATCGGCGATCGCCACGGGGAAGCCGAAGCCGCTTACAACCTGGCGTTCGTACCTGGGTTGCGCGGCGATACCGAAGAGGGTCAGCGCCAATTCGAAGCCAATCTGACGCTCGCGCGGGAGATCGAGAACCCCGATCTGGTCGCTCGAAACCAACTCTCACTCGCTACTGCCGCGTTGTCCACCGATGACACCGAACGCGGAATCGCACTCGTTCAGGAGGCGTTGAGCTTTTTTCGCCGAGTCAGCGATACCTTCCATTTGCACTGGGCACTGGGTCTCATTGGACAGGCATACTTGCTCCGAGGTCAACAGGAGGCAGCGCGTGGCGCATACCTGGAAGCCCTTCAGGGCGTGATCGATACCAAGGATCTACCCCTCATTGGCGCGACCCTCGAAGAGATTTCCGCTCTTGAGTCCTCTGCCGGACATCACATGGAGGCTATGCAGCTGTTGGGCGCCGTAGCAGAGCTAAAGGAATCGACTGGGGCGTCGCTCCCACGGCAAGCTATACCTCGCTGGGATATGGAAGAGGCAGGTCGTCAGGCCATCGGTGACGAGGCGGTCGATAGAGCGCTGGCGAAGGGAAGGTTGATGACTCCCGACGAAGCAGCCGAGTACGCCACTCTCCTTCTTACCAGATGACTAGGAAGCCGATCGTCCAAATCCTCCGAAGGAACGAGCTGGCGCGTTTGCGACTGTGCCTAGTGCGGGCGGTGGGACTCGAACCCACAGTGGGCGAACCCACCAGATCCTAAGTCAGTTCAGAGGGGTGTCGGGTCGTGTCAGCAGGTGACGAAAAGTGCCTACTAGCAAGGGATTCGAGGATCGCTGGTATCGGCTCGACACGTCTGGTAGCGATGAATATCAGGATGAATGTGGTCAGGATGTGGTCAGCCCACCAGCAGTTCAGCACGGTGGTGCTGAGGACCCGCCGTGTCCGCTGGGTTAGGTCAGCGTCAGCCGGTGGTGTTTGGCGAGCTGGTGGACGACGTCAACCACCGACGTTTGTTGGCGGTCTGCGGCGATGCGAATCAAGGCGACCGCTGCGTAGAGGGCGTATTGCCAGTAGTCGTCGTTGCTCCACCATGCCACCTCATCGAGGAGATCGGGTTCGAGTCCGCCTCGCAACGCGGCGCTGGTCAGGACGGCGAATTGGATCTTGCGGTTGTCGCGGCCGCGGAACTCGCATTCGGGGGAGATAGGTTTCCCGGAGGCCCTCATGCGAGATCGGTTCATGGCGGGTGACGCCGGCAGTGTCGAGGGCGTTGGCGGCGAGACCCATGAACACTTCACCGGGGAAGGTGTTGTTATTGGGGTGGAGGGGCGCTATCGAGACAGTCAGCTTGTGCACGTCGGCACCATCAGCCAGCCCTGACAGCAACAGGCGTAAAGCTTCGAGACGATCCTCATCGGTGGGAAGCCGCCGAGCCATA
>JBOGEW010000002.1:0-17588 GCA_050742075.1 Acidimicrobiia bacterium | reverse complement strand
CGGCTGAACCGCGGTCTATTGCTCCGAGCGCGCCCCCCGCGACATCAGGGTGAGGACCGCTTCGCGGGGATGGTGGCCCTCGTACAGCACGCGCCCCACTTGATCGGCGATCGGCATCTCCACTCCTGCTCTTTCGGATAGCTGCAGGACCGCCCGGGTCGTCTTGACCCCCTCGGCCACCATGTTCATCTCCCCGGTGATGTCCTTCAGTGTCCGGCCCTGAGCCAGCCCGTAACCCACCCGGTAGTTGCGGCTTTTTGCTGAGGTGCAGGTGGCGATCAGGTCTCCCATCCCGGCCAGCCCGGCGAAGGTGGCCGGCGACCCCCCCAATGCCACACCGAGACGGGTCAGCTCGGCCAGGGCTCGTGTTATCAGTGCCGCCCGGGTGTTGTCGCCGAAGCCGAGCCCATTCGACATCCCGGCGGCGATGGCCATCACGTTCTTCAGACTTCCGGCGAGTTCGCAGCCGACTACGTCGTCGTTGGTGTAAACGCGAAAGGTCGGGCCCATGAAGACTGATTGCACCCGGGCAGCGGTCTCGCTTTCTTTCATAGCCACCACCGAGGCGGTGGGGTTCCCGGCCATCACTTCGGCTGCGAGGTTGGGACCGGTTAGGACGCCAATCAGATCGCTTCGATGTTGTGGGCGAACCGCGGTTATCACCTCGGTCATCCGTCTGAGAGTGTCGACCTCAATCCCCTTGGTCAACGAGACCAGGGCGACGTCGCTCGGTAAGGGAAGGTGGGAGAGGACCTCCCCGAAGCCGTGCGATGGCACTCCGATCATCACCACATCCGCCCCCGCCACAGCCTCTGCCAGATCTGAGGTCGCCGTCAGCCCGTACGGAAGGCGATGACCCGGCAGGTATTCGGGGTTCTCCGATTCCGAGTTGATCAGCGCGGCGAGTTCCGGCCGGCGCGCCCAGAGCCTGACTGGGTGCTCTTTGGCGGCGAGGGCGGCGACGGCCGTACCCCACGATCCGGCGCCGATGACAGCAATTCGATCCATTGCGGTCAAGGTAACAATGGGTCATATGCCAAGGCTCGGAATCGTCGGCTTTCCCAATGTCGGAAAGACAACGCTTTTCAATGCCGTCACCGGATTGTCGGCGCCGACCGGTGCTCATCCCTACAGCACCACCGAGCCGAGGCTGGGGGTAGCCAACGTTCCCGATCCCTTACTCGAGCAAGCATCGATCGTCGAGAGATCGGCCAAGTTGACCCCTGCCACCCTGGAGCTGCTCGACCTGCCACCGATGGTGCCCGGTCAGGCAGGCGGCCGTTTTCTGGGCCAGCTTCGGGAAATGGACGCGTTGATCATCGTCCTGCGAGCGTTCACTGACCCAGCGATATCAGATGAGGGTCTTGGTTGGGATCCTATCGATCAGGCAGAAGAGCTGCTCCTCGAGCTGGCTGTCGCTGATCATCAGGTCTTTGCCAAGAAAGCCGAACGGGTGGCTAAGGAAGCCACCGCCGAATCAAGCCGGCAGGCGGTTGCCACTGCTATCGGCGACGCCGCGGCCCACCTCGGACATGGCGCGCAACTGCGGACGAGAGCATGGTCGGAGGTAGAGCAAGAGTCATTCCGCGATCTGGCCCCACTCACCTCCAAGCCCGCCATCTGGGTCATCAACGTCGACGAGTACGAGACTGGTAGGGAGGGACTGATCGACAAGGTGCGTGGCGTCGTCCCGGAAGGCGATGTCGTGCTGGCCCTCAGCGCCCGGATCGAGGAGGAAGGTTCGTTGCTCAGCGCCGATGAACGGGCTGAGCTCTTCGAGGGCCTGGGACTGGGCGAAGGTGCCTTGGCCAAGATGGTGGGCGCCGCCTATCAAAGCCTCGGTTTGATCTCTTTCTATACGCTCGGTCCCAAGGAGGCCCGGGCGTGGGCGGTGCGAGCGAACGCCCCTGTGCCGGAGGCGGCGGGGAAGATTCACTCCGATCTGGAGAGGGGATTCATTCGCGCCGAGGTGGCAGAAATCGACGAAGTCATCGCCGCCGGTGGGTGGGATCGGGCCAAGATCGCAGGTGCAATCCGCACCGAGGGGAGGGAATACCGGGTCCGGGCAGGAGACGTACTGGTGGTCCGCTTCTCGGTTTGAGCCTTGTTGCCGGGGGATTCCTGTGGATAAGAAATCCTGGGTCAGGCCCATTCTGGAGAAGTGTCCAGATATCATCGGCCACGACCGTCAGGTGTTCCCACACCTGCGGTTCCCCAACCCCACGACAGGGGGTCGGGCGGGACACACCCCTGGCGCCCGCGCCGATGGATTCCCTGTCGGCTCTTCGCAAGAAGAGCAGGCGGGGCTCCGGCTCCCCCCTTGCCGGAGCCCCGCTCTATTTTTCCCCTGGTGGGCCATTCCCGACCGCTCGTGGTCTGAAACCACCGAACCAGGCGAGGCTCCGCTGTACCATTGGTCCGCTGTCAAAACCGGACGGGAGAGACCCTCGTCCAGGGGTCGCCGAAGGGGCAACTGCATCCCCGCAATCTCTCAGGCCCAAGGACCGTTCGGCGAGGCGAGGCTGAAGGCAAACGGCTGACAGTCGGGGAGAAGGGACGACCCGATGGAAGTTCTGACCGACTTCTCCTGCCGCCATCTGGGACCGCGGCCCGCCGACTTGGCGAAGATGCTGGCCGAGGTGGGGGCCGGCTCGATCGAAGAGCTCATCGCCGAGACCGTCCCCGGAGCGATCCGGATTGCAGAGGAACTGCGCCTTCCTCTCGCCCTCACCGAGGCTGAGGCGCTGGCAGAGATGCGCCGGCTGGCGGCTTCGAACCAGGTCTTCACGCAGATGATCGGCCTTGGCTATTACGACACCTTCACTCCCTCGGTGATCCTTCGCAACGTCCTCGAGAATCCGGCGTGGTACACCGCCTACACCCCCTACCAACCCGAGATCTCCCAGGGCCGCCTCGAGTTGTTACTCACCTTCCAGACGATGGTTACCGACCTCACCGGCCTTGAGGTCGCCAACGCCTCGCTCCTCGACGAAGGGACCGCCGCGGCGGAAGCGATGACGATGTGCCGGCGACTGGCCAGGGGCGATCGCAAAGTCTTCTGGATCGATCGCGATTGCCATCCGCAGACGATCGCGGTGGTGACGACGAGGGCCGAGCCAGTCGGCGTCGAGGTACGAATCGCTCACCCCGCCGAGTTCGACTTCGCAGACGCATTCGGGGCCCTGGTTGCTTACCCGGCATCTTCGGGAGCGCTGGTGGACCATCGTTCGGTGATCGACAAGGCCCATGCGGCCGATTCGTTGGTTGCGGTGGTGACCGATCTTCTCGCTCTCACGATCCTTGTTCCTCCCGGAGAGCTGGGGGCCGACATCGCGGTTGGGTCGTCTCAGCGGTTTGGGGTGCCGCTTGGCTTTGGCGGACCCCATGCCGCTTTCATCGCCACCCGGCAGGCGATGGTCCGAGCTCTCCCCGGCCGGCTCGTGGGAGTGTCCAAGGACGCTGCCGGTCGCACCGCTTTTCGGCTGGCGTTGCAAACACGCGAGCAACACATCCGGCGAGAGAAGGCAACCTCGAACGTGTGCACGGCCCAGGTGTTACTCGCAGTCATGGCCGCCCTCTATGCGTGCTGGCACGGCCCGGAAGGGTTGGTGGCGATCGCCCGTCGGATCAACCATCTGACCGGCCGGATGGCCGCCTCACTCGGTCACGCCGGCATGGCAATCGAGAACGGGGCGTGGTTTGACACCCTGACCGTTTCGGTCCCCGGCCGGTCGCAACAAATGGTCGACGCGGCCCGCGCCAGCCGGATGAACCTCCGGTGGGTCGATGAAGACCATTTTGGTATTTCCTTCGACGAGACCACAACCGAGCACCACCTGCAACTACTGGCCGATGCCTTCGGAATCCATCTTGTCGAAGAGCGCGTCGAGGGCATTCCTCCCGAGCTGGCACGCCAGGGCGAGTTTCTCACCCACGAGGTGTTCGCCCGCTATCGATCGGAGCACGAGATGTTGCGCTATCTCAGGCGTCTGGCCGACAAGGACCTGGCTCTAGATCGAACGATGATTCCGCTCGGGTCGTGCACGATGAAATTGAACGCAGCGACGGAGATGATCCCGATCAGCTTCGAGGGCTTTGCTCGCATCCACCCCTTTGCCCCTGGCCAGCAGACGGAGGGGTACCGGGAGCTCATCACCAACCTGGCCGGCTATCTGGAGGCCATCACCGGGTATGACCGCATCTCGCTTCAACCCAACGCCGGCTCCCAGGGAGAACTCGCCGGGCTACTTGCTATCCGTGCCTATCACCGATCCCGCGGAGAAGAGAGGCGCGATCTCTGTCTGATTCCTTCCTCCGCCCACGGCACCAATGCCGCCTCGGCGGTGATGGCAGGGATGGAGGTGATGGTCGTCGTATGCGATGACGAGGGCAATGTCGATCTTGCCGATCTGGAGGCGAAGTGCGCTGCCCATGCCGATCGGTTGTCGGCCGTAATGATCACCTACCCATCGACTCACGGTGTCTTCGAGGAGGACATCCGCGGTCTCTGTGAAACGGTCCATCGTTATGGCGGCCAGGTTTACGTCGACGGCGCCAACCTCAATGCCATGGTTGGATTGGCGCAGCCCGGACGGTTTGGGGCCGACGTTTCCCACCTCAATCTGCACAAGACTTTCACGATTCCCCACGGAGGCGGGGGACCGGGCGTGGGCCCGATCGGTGTTCGCGCTCACCTGGCGCCATTCCTCCCCTGTCACCCCCTGGTCGCCGAGGCCGGTCCGGAAACGGGAATCGGCGCGATCTCATCGGCACCCTGGGGATCTGCGGGCATCCTCCCGATTCCCTATGCCTACATCCGGATGATGGGGGCGGAGGGATTGCGGAGGGCATCGGAAGTGGCGATCGTCAACGCCAACTATCTGGCGACGCGCCTCGAAAACCATTTTCCGATTCTCTACCGGGGCGCCTCGGGGCGAGTGGCTCATGAATGCATTCTCGATCTGCGGCCCCTGCAGAGGACGACGGGGATCGGGGCCGAGGATGTGGCGAAGCGGCTGGCCGACTACGGATTTCATGCCCCCACCCTGAGCTTCCCGGTCGCCGGGACCCTCATGGTTGAGCCGACTGAAAGCGAGTCTCTTTTCGAGCTCGACCGCTTCTGCGAGGCCATGATCGGCATTCGGGAGGAGATCGCCAGGGTGGAGAGCGGCGAATGGAGCGAGGACGACAGCCCCCTCCGGCGCGCTCCACACACGTCCGCTGACGTCGCCACCGACTCATGGGATCGGGGCTATTCCCGCGATCTGGCGGCGTTTCCGACGGAGAGACTGCGCTTCAACAAGTACTGGCCGCCGGTTTCTCGGATTGACGGGGCAGGGGGCGATCGTAACCTGATCTGTGCCTGCCCACCGCTGGAGGATTACGGCCCGTAAGGGGGGAGAATCGACCCTTGACGGGTGAAGTCGAGGATGGGATTGTGTTTCGGCTCAAGATTCGATTTCGCGGGCCGAGTTAGAGGTTCATTTGCAATTCAAAGGATCCCTGCGTTCTCCCGGTGACCGTGGCCCGGGAATAAGAGTTTCGTTGGTGGTAGACGACTACCACCTCGAGATTCTGCGCGGCAGCGATCTGATGGGCCGCTGGTACCTCGCAGACGTCGAAGTCAAGCGAGAGATTGCCGAGCGGTTCACGCTTTTTCTGGGCGATGACGAGATGGAGTTCCTCGCCGATGACGCGTTGGTGTTCGCCTACGAGGGCGTAACTCGCATGCAGCAGGGGTGGGTGAACGCCAAGAAGCGGAAGCGTCGGCATCGCCGCGCGGCGGCCGATGCGGCACGGCGGAAGGATGAATCTCCGCTCGAGCCTGAGTCGATTCCGGTGGAGGAGCCGACTCGTCCGGCGATCAAGGTGCCCACGTCTGACCTCGCCAAGAAGCTTGCGGCCATCGCCTCCGCCGAGGCTGCCGCCAGTGGCGAAGAGAAGCGACGATTGACTTGGGCAGAGGCGGAGGCGTTGGAGCTGGGCGCGTCCGCCGACGTTCCGGCCGAGGTGGAGCCAGCTCCCACGCCGAAGAAGCCGCGCAAAAAATCAACCGCGGCCAAGACCAAGCCGGCTGAGCCGCTGATTACCGAGGCCGCGGCTCCGGAGCCACCACCGGATGTACCTTCTGTTGCGCCGAAGCTCGCGCCAACGGTTCCGGCGCCGCCCGCGGTCGATGCCCCGGCCGCCGTGGCACCTACCTATGAGATCCCCGTCGAGATGACCCCCGCCCCGTCCCCGGAGACTGTCACCGAAACGCCCCGGCGCCGGCGCCCGGCGCGACCGCCCATCGAAGAATTGGCGGAGCCCGAGTATCCGGAGCCATCCTGGATTGCCCCGCCACCGGCGCGTCTGGTGACGGTCGATCTTTCGGTCGAGGAGCCCGTGGTGATCGAGACTCCCTTCAAGGTCGAGGAGCCTGCGGCGGTGCCTGCCCCGCCGCAGCCACAGCCACAGATAGACGACGACTCCAGCGACGAGCTCACCAAGCGTCGCCAACGGCGGAAGAACCGACGGGAATCCGTCGAGCCGACCGAAGATCAGCCACCGGATCAGCCCGAGGAAAAGGATGCCCGCAAGATCACCGATATCGAAGCGGCGCGGGGAAAACTCAAGGAGCCCAAGGGAGCCGGCCATCACCCTGCGGAGACCAATGTCGGTCTGTTGGCCAAGTTGCGACGGCCACCGAAAGCCGATCAAGAGCACGTCCACACTTACGAGGAGTCAAGATCGTCGGGCGGCCTCACGCGCCGGGTTTGCCTTGAGTGCAACCACGTCTCAATCACATCTGACGATTGAAACGAACGAAACCCCGGATCGCCTTGTCGGGATCCGGGGTTTCGTGGTTTTCGGCTAGCGCTTCTTGGCGGTCTTTCGAGCAGTGCTCTTGCGTGCAGCCTTCTTGGCCGGTGCCTTCTTCGCTGCAGCCTTGCGGGCCGGAGCCTTCTTGGCGGTCGCCTTCTTCGTGGTCTTCTTGGCGGCAGACTTCTTTGCTGCCGACTTCTTGGCAGGAGCCTTCTTAGCTGCAGCCTTCTTGCGAGCCGGAGCTTTCTTGGTTGCCATCTGTCCTCCTTCGAGCGCACCAGTGCGTGCGCGTACGCATTACAAAGAGAATTCAATACAAAACGGCGCAGTCGTGTGAAGATTTAGTTAAGGGTCTTAATCAACTAGAACCAGACTGGGCCACGATCGCTTGTAGATAGCTCATCGCCGCTTCGTACGTGTAGCCCTCGATCAGATCGGAGTAGGTCAACACTCGGCGGACCCAGAGTCGGAACGCAACCTCCTGCCACTCAGGAGAGGGCGCGTCAAAGTTTTCCAGTAGAACGCGCAACACCGCTAGCCAATTGGCGGTGTCGAGATCCTCCAGCTTCTTATTGAAGTGCCGATGAACGAGGCTCAACTCGTCCGGCGACCAGGGGCGGAGCGCGAGTTCGCGGGTGGCAGCGATGTCGTAAGCAACTCGCCTTGTCACGGCAGGCGTCACATTGGAAGCTGATTCTGCGGTGTATCGAATCGCCTGAGGCGGGCTCGCCGTGCGCAGACGCTGCAAGCTGTGAAGACACTCGAGCAGCATCGTTCGCAGCTCCTCGAGGCTTCCGTAGAGCTGATGATCCTTGCCCTGGCCAGCGAAGGTCTCGTAAATCGAGAAGCCGTGGGCCACGGAACGGTGCGTGATAACCGTGTCGATCCCCCAGTCGCTTTGGGCGACGACGACGGGGTCGGTCGCCAGTATCGCCGCTGCCTCCCGGTCGAAAGCGACCTCACCTGACATCGGTTGCTCGATCCACGGCAGAACCGAATCGGGCCAAAGCAGACCGAAGCCGGGTTTGGTGATCATCCACGTGATCATCCCGTCGGTGGGAGACCGGGGGTAGAAGTGGCGAACCGCGTCGTAGCCCTGATCCAACGCCAACTCTGCTCTCTCGATCCAGTCGCGGTCAAATGTTCTGATGTCGGCGTCATAGAAGTGAAGGCGCCGATAGCCGGTTTCGTCGAGGAAGATGCGTAATCCGGTATTGATGGCATCTCCCTTGCCGGGTCGAAGTTGCCCGATCCGGTGCTGAGGTACCAGGCGGATTTCCGACAGTCCTCCGACTCGCTCCGTCACTGCGGAGTTGATCGTCGCGTCATCGCCACTGATTCCGAGCACCTGAGCGGTGGCCGGATGGGACAGAGCCTCGATGAGGGTTCGAGCCACGAGGTCCGGAGCTTCCGAAAGGAACGGCACGGCGACGAGCGACTGAGCCGAAGCCGATGACACGCTGCGATACCCTAACTTCGATGTCGTTGCTCATCCCGGTCGTCCTCTCGGGCGGATCGGGGACCCGTCTCTGGCCCCTCTCTCGCCGGCACCGGCCCAAGCAGTTTCAAAAGGTGATTGGTGCCAGCACGATGCTCGCCCAGACCCTGGATCGTCTCTCCCACCTTGAGACCGACGCCCTGATCCTGGCGAACATCGGCCAGGTGCCTCATCTCCGGGAGGAACTAGGCGCCAATTCGTCGGCGACCATCGTTGCCGAGCCGGTGGGGCGGAACACAGCTCCCGCCGTTGCCGCCGCCGCGTTGCTTGCCCAGCCCGAGGACATCCTGGTGGTGATGCCGGCCGACCATCACATAAATCGACCGGCGGCCTTCGTGGAGTCGCTCGAGCGGGCGATCGCTGCAGCCGCCACCGGCCATCTCGCGACCTTCGGGGTAGTCCCGATGAAGCCCGAAACCGGATATGGCTACATCGTTCCCCGGTCAGGGGGGACGTCGTCGGCTCTACCAATCGATCGCTTTGTCGAGAAACCCGGCCGCGAGGAGGCAGCCTCCCTGATCGAGGCAGGGGCACTCTGGAACAGCGGGATGTTCGTCTTTCCGGTCGGAATCCTGCTCGAAGAGATCGGGCGCTTGGCCCCGGAGGTGCTCTCAGCTGTGCGGGCGGCAGTCGATTCGGCAGAAGAACGCGAATTTGGATCCGAACTCGGTCCCGAGTTTGCTTCGGCTCCGGCGATATCGATCGATAAGGCAGTGATGGAGCACACCGACCGGGCAGTGGTGGTGCCCCTGGCAGCCGAATGGAACGACATCGGTTCCTGGGAAACCCTCTGGGACCTGGGCGAAAAAGATCCGGACGAAAACGTCATCATCGGCTCGGCGGTAGCGGTCGACTCGCGAGGAAGCTATATCCGCTCCGACGGGCCGCTGGTGGCCGTCGCCGGGATCGATGACCTGGTGGTGGTAGCAACTCCCGATGCCGTTCTGGTCACCCGGCGCCGGGCCGCCCAGGATGTCAAGAACCTGGTCGAGCGGCTTGGTGAGGACTACCTCTGACCCTTTCGCACATGCGGTGAGAACGCTTCTCATCCTCTTTCCTGCCGTTCTCATACTGACGGGCTGCGTCGGCCGACCCCCAGCCGACGCCTCTGGAGTTGAGATCTATGAGCAGGTTTGCTCGAACTGCCACGGATCGGATTTGAGTGGTGGCATCGGCCCTTCCCTCGACGCCGGCTCTAATTCCTCCACTGAGGATGACGCGTTCCTCGAGCTCACCATCACCCGCGGTCGCGGACGGATGCCTTCCTTTCAGAGCACACTGAGCGAGGAGCAGATCGAGCGAGTGATCGATTTCATCCGGGACCAGCAACGATGACCTCTGTCCTTGAATCGCTCGAGCTCTTTCCGGTCTCTTTGCCTCTGCGGCACCGGTTTCGACGGGTGGAGAGCCGGGAAGCGATCCTCATCAGGGGCCCGGCGGGCTGGGGAGAGTTCTCTCCGTTCCCCGAGTACCCCCCAGAAGTCACTGCCCGATGGTTGGCCTCAGCGCTCGAGGGGGCCTGCGCGATTTGGCCGCCACAGCAGAGAAGCAGGGTGCCCGTGAACGTCACGGTGCCGGCGGTCGATCCGGAGACTGCGCGCAACATCGTTCTCGCCTCAAGTTGTCGCACCGCCAAGGTCAAGGTGGCTGAGCCCGGCCAGCGTCCCGAGGATGACTACGCCCGGGTTAGGGCCGTGCGAGAGACCCTGGGCGCAGAGGGGATGGTGCGAATCGATGTCAACGGCGCCTGGACACTCGACGAAGCCGCCGATCGTTTGCTGCAATTGGCTGGCTTCGACCTCGAATATGTCGAACAGCCCGTAAAAACAATCGAGGAAATGATCGAGCTGCGCCGGAGGGTTTCGATACCCATTGCCGCCGATGAGGTGGTACGGACGGCCGCAGATCCTCTCGAGGTGGCCGAGCGCGGGGCGGCGGACATCATCGTCGTCAAAGTGCAGCCACTCGGGGGAGTGGCAAGGGCCCTCGACCTGGCTGCCCGAGCCGGATTGCCCGCGGTCGTCTCGTCCGCGCTCGAAACCTCGGTCGGCATTGCCGCGGGGGTGGCTCTGGCCGCGGCCTTGCCCGAGCTCGACTACGCCTGTGGCCTGGGCACCGTCTCTTTGTTTTACGACGATGTGGTGGCCGAGCCCCTTCTCCCGGTCGAAGGGTTCTTGACTACCAGGCGTCCTGAGCCCGATCCCGAGCTCCTGGAAAAGCATGCCGCCACCGGCGACGTCGCCGCCCGAATGCTGCGAAGACTGCGAGCGGCGGCGGAGGCTCTCGCTTGAGTGCTACTGCTCCCAATCCGGCAGTGGCGATGGCGCAGGTGGTCATCGATGAGTTCGTGCGTAACGGCATCGATGACATAGTGCTGGCGCCGGGATCGCGTTCGGGAGCCCTGGCCATGACCGCCGCTTCGGAAGAGAAGATCCGCGTCCACGTCGCTCTCGATGAGAGGTCGGCGGGATTTTGGGCGGTCGGCTATGGCAAGCTGGGAAGCAACCCGGCGATCGTGCTGACAACTTCTGGAACGGCCGTGGCCAATCTGCTTCCGGCTGTGGTGGAGGCCGACCGGTCGAACACCCCGCTCCTTGTTTTGAGTGCAGACCGCCCCACCGAATTTCGCCACACCGGTGCCAACCAGACCATTGATCAGGTCAAGATCTTCGGTGAGCGGGTTCGCTTCTTTGCTGACATCCCCGCGGCATCTGACTTTCCCGGCGAGGCAGCTGGATGGCGCTCGATCGTGTGCCAAGCCCTGGCAGCCGCCCGCAATGGGCCGGTCCACCTCAACCTTGCTTTTCGCGAGCCCCTGGTCCCCGCCTCCGACGACGGTCGCGCGGTCGCGGCCCCCTATCGAGGTGACCTTTCCGGACGCGGTCTGGGTGAGCCTTGGACTCGAGTAGGTGAAGCGGCAAGGAATCGCAGTCGGTTTCGGGTCAGCGGCCGCACTCTCGTCGTCGCCGGTCCGGGTGCGGATCTCAACCTCGTCAGCGAAGCCATCGACAGCGGACTGATCGTGGTCGCCGAAGGGCATAGCGGCTGCCGGATCCCGGGGACGGTAAGCACCGCTCACCACCTTCTCAGTACTGATGTGCTGGGCGAAGCCCTGACACCGGAGCGAATAGTTGTGCTGGGAAATCCGGGCCTTTCCCGACCCTTGGCCAACCTCCTCGACAAAGGTGAGACGACTGTGGCCGGAAGCGGTTGGTTCGATCCCGGCCGCCGGGCGGCGGCGATGACAGAGATCGGAGGGTGGGAGTTGGCTGCGCTGGACGAGGTCTGGGCGGCCTCGTGGCAGGAGGCGGAAGCAGCCGCCCGCAAGGTCATCGACCAGGTCCTCGACAGCTTCGTTGAATCCACCGAGCCGCGGGCTGCCCGCGACGTGGTGGCGGCGGTGCCCGCCGGCGGGGTACTGGCGGTCGCCTCTTCGATGCCGGTTCGGGATGTCGATTGGTTCTCGACTCCCCGATCCGGCCTCCGCTTCGTCAGCAATCGCGGCGCGTCAGGCATCGACGGTTTCATTTCGCTCGCTGCCGGCGCGGCTGGTGCCGTCGAGGAGGGGAAACCGGTGGTGGGATTGGTGGGGGATCTTTCGTTCCTCCATGACACGAACGGACTGCTCACCAAGCCCACCCCCAACCTAGTTTTGGTGCTCGTCAACAACGGTGGCGGCGGGATCTTCTCGTTCTTGCCCCAAGCCGACTATCCCGATCACTTCGAGCAGATCTTCGGGACTCCGAGCGGAGTCGACTTTGCGGGCCTTACCCACGCCCTGGGAGGTTCCCACCGCCTGGTCGAGCGAGCAGACGCCCTCTCGAAATCGATCGGGGATGCGCTCGAGGCAGAGGGCATCTCGATCATCGAGGTGCGCACCGACCGAGTCCGCAACGTCGCGGTGCATCGACAGTTAACCGAAGAAGTGGCCAAGGCAGTCGGATCTCTAGTCGAGAGCTGAGAGCATCGCCGCCAGCTTGAGGCGGGTCTCTTCCAATTCCTCCTCGGGCACCGAGCCACCGACTATTCCATTGCCGGCAAAAAGGCGCGCCCGGGCGCCGCTTAGCTCCGCACAGCGGAGCGCAATGGCAAACTCACCGTCGCCGCCGGGTCGGAAGTAACCAACCGGTCCGGCATAGCGGTTGCGATCCATTCCTTCCAAGGCGGCGATCACCTCGAGGGCATCCGCAGTTGCCACCCCACCCACCGCCGGCGTGGGATGGAGGGCGCGGATCAGCTCGAGAACATGAATGTCGTCGTCCAACCGACCGTCAAACGGCGTCGCCAGGTGCTGGACATTGGCAAGGCGCAGCAATTCAGGTTCGAGCGGACCCAACAGGTCGGAACAGAACGTGGACAGGATCTGGCGCACCGATTCGGCTGCCAGCTGGTGCTCGACCCTGGTCTTTTCCGAAGTGGCGAGCTGCTTGGCGAAGAGCTCATCGGCTTCAGGAGTGTCGCCGCGGGCGGCGGTGCCAGCCAGGGTGACCGCCGAGATCTTCCTTCCGTTCTTTCTGATCAGGAGCTCTGGTGAGGCGCCCACCAGCCCCTCAACGAGAAAAAGGAAGCATTCGGGGAACCGGTCGTGAAGACGTAGCAGAACCCGATAGGGGTCGAACGGCTCTTTCGACCAGAGAGCGTGGTCCCGGGCCAGTACCACCTTCTTCACCGCGTTGGTCTCAATCAACCCGATCACAGCTCCGACGGCCTCTAGCCAGAGATGGTCGGGTAAGGACGAGCCGGCAAATCGAGGGCGGTCGTGGCGGCGAGGATCGGGCGGGGGCGGGGAGAGGTCGATGCTCGGTCCTGTCGTCTTCACCGCGCCCCCGACGATTTCGACCACCGTTGCGGGAACGACCAGAACCGACTGCGCCGACTTCTCATCGAAAGAGAAGCTGGCGAAGACAATCGGATGGTCGATTCCTGCGGCGCGTTCATACCGATTGGGACCGATGCCGGGATCGACGACGTCCTTTCCCCCGAACCCGGCCAGGCTGACCGTTGGTGACGACCACCAGGTGTGGGGACGGTGGGCGAGTAGCTCTTCTAGCGTCATTGCTCAAGGCGCTGCCTGGCGCCTTCGAGCAGCAGTGACCGAAAATGATGATCGACCATGCGGCCGGTGGCGGGGAGCATGGTGGTGAAGGCCTCGACCAGGCGCCTGGCCGCTTCTTCATCGCTCCCGGCGTTCGCCTCCACCGAGTCACGCACGAAACGCACGAAAAGGTCGATTGCCTCATCCACTACTGGTTGCATGGCCGCATCCATCTTGCGCGCCAGATCGAGCAACTCTCCCAGAGGAAGCCCGGCGTCGACCAGTGAGAGACCAGCGCGGATCGGCTCGATATCCCCCGGATCAAAAAGATCGGGATCCGAGCTGACTGGCTTCAGGAAGCCCTCGCGCACAACCACGTCGAGGAGCGTCGGCGGGAGATTGGCTCGAGCGGCCAGCTCGTCGAGGGTCAACAGGTCGGTGGCCGGGTGCAGAGCTTCGAGCAGCGCTCGGTCCCAGGGGTCTAGTCGCCGATGGGCCGTCACGGCGGTCCAGATTAAGTCCGGCTGGGGGGCGAGTTCACTGCCCTTGGTCATGACATCGATGACATCGATAGCGGCCAGCCCGTCAGTCGCCGAGCAACTACTTCGACACTGGCGGGATCCTTCGAGGCGACGAACCGGGTTATGCCCGTCCCTCGCAGCCGGGCAGTGCGGGCAATTTGTCGAGCGACGGCCGGAGCCGGGTCAACGATCACGGTTTGGGCACCTGAGTGCGAAGCGATCAGGGCCCTCAGGAATTGGTAGTGAGTGCATCCGAGCACCAGGGTGTCGGCTCCCCGTCGCAGCACCGGATCGAGATGTCGCTCGATAGCCCGCTCGGCCTTCGGCCCGTCGACCGCACCCGACTCCACTAGATCCGACCAACCCGCGCAAACACGGGTGACGATCTCGAGCCCGTCGGCGAATCGCCCTACCACCGAGGCGAAGAGCTCCCCCTGGAAGGTGGCCTCGGTTGCCAGCACGCCGATGACGCCGCTTCGAGTCAAACTTCGGGCCGGCTTGACCGCAGGCTCCATACCAACAAAGGGAACGCCGGGATGGGCCCGGCGGAGATCGTGGAGGGCCGCGGCCGAGGCAGTGTTGCAAGCGAGAGCGATGACAGTGGCGCCTTCGGCGAGGAGATATCCCACATTGCGATGAGTGATCTCGGCTACCTGGGCCAATGTGCGATCTCCGTACGGAGCATGGGCGTCGTCGGCCAAGTAGAGAACGTCGAGATCGGGTCGAAGCCGTCGCAGCGCCATCAGCACCGACAAACCCCCTACTCCGGAATCAAGCATTCCGATCAAGAGCCGGGAGTATCGTCGCTTTCCCCGCCGACAAGGAGTCTCTCAAGCATGGATCTCAACGGGATCTCGGCCATCGTCACTGGAGGTGCTTCCGGGCTCGGCGCCGCTACCTCCCGAAAGCTCGCCGAAGCCGGCGCAGTGGTGATTATTGCCGACCTGCAGGACGAGAAGGGCGCAGAGCTGGCCACACAGATCAGGGGCAGGTTCGTCCACACTGACGTCACCAGTGACGAGATGGTGCAGGAGGCGGTCGACGGGGCGATGGTGGAGGCACCTCTACGGGCCGTCGTTAACTGTGCCGGTATCGGACCTCCAGCGCGGACGATCAATCGAGATGGCTCGCCTCACGACATAGCCCTCTTCCGGACCGTGATCGAGATCAACTTGATCGGCACGTTCAACACCATCCGCCTGGCATCGGCGGCGATGGCCACTACCGAGCCGCTCGCCGACGGGCTGCGGGGCGCGATCGTCAATACCGCTTCTGTGGCGGCGTATGACGGCCAGATCGGTCAGGCCGCCTACTCAGCCTCGAAGGGCGGGATCGTCGGCATGACGTTGCCGATCGCCCGCGATCTGTCGTCGGTGGGCATCAGGGTCAACACCATTGCCCCCGGCATCATCGACACCCCGCTGTTGGCGGGCCTTCCCGAGCCGGCGCGGATGTCGCTCGGGGAGCAGGTGCTGTTTCCCAAGCGGCTCGGTCAATCCTCCGAGTACGCCGAACTGGCGTTGATGCTCCTCACGCACGACTATATGAACGCCGAGACGATTCGCATGGATGGCGGGATCAGGATGGCTCCGAAGTAGGTCAGGCCGCGCCGAGAGCTTTGACCTGTCGTTTGAGATGGGCGACGATGGCCCCCATCCCGCGAAGTCGCTGCGGCGTGATCACCTCTTCGAGTCCCATCCCCAAATAGAAGTCACCCTCGATGCCGAGGATCGCCTCGGGGGTTTCACCGTTGAGTCCGGCTGTCAGGATCCCGGCGTAACCACGTACCGTCGGCGATTCCGGCGGCGCATCAAAGAAGAGCTGCACTTTTCCGTCCTCGAGCCGGGCGGCGAGAAAGAACGGCGTCTGACACTCGTGCACCTGTTCCATGAGATCGCGATCAGAAGCGATGTCGGGGGGGAGATCTGGAAGCCGGTTGGCATAGTCGAGCAAAGCTTCCAGTCGAAACTGTCTCGGAGAGGCCGCGAATACGTCCACGATCTGGCGGAGGCGGGTGGGAAGCGGCATCCCCAGAATTGTAGAAAGGGGCCCGATTTGATTTGCACTACGGTGATAGTGTTAAAAGCCCAAGGATCGAGGAGTCCGAAATGTCGGTTGCGGCCGATCCCGCCGCCAAGTTCCAGTCCTATGCCCACCCCGAGCGCCTGGTTTCGACCGAGTGGCTTTCCGAGCATCTGGACGATCCCAATGTGGTGGTGGTCGATTCGGACGAGGATGTGCTGCTCTATCACACCGGCCACATTCCGGGCGCGATCAAAATCGATTGGGTTGCCGACCTCAACGATCCCCTCGTCCGTGACTACCTCGATGAGGAAAGCTTCGCCGCCCTCATGTCGAAGCACGGCATCTCGCCTGATACCACGGTGGTGTTCTATGGCGACAACTTCAACTGGTGGGCGGCCTACGCCCTCTGGGTCTTCGAGCTCTTCGGCCACGCCGACACCAGGCTTCTCGATGGCGGGCGAGCCAAGTGGGTTGACGATGGCCGTCCTCTCACCACCGACGAACCCAGTCGAACCCCGACCTCCTACCCGGTGCCCAAGCGCAACGACCGCCGGATTCGGGCGTTTCTCGCCGACGTCCTTCCCCACTCGAAGGAAGGCAAGCCACTGATCGATGTTCGCTCGCCCGAGGAGTTTCGCGGGGAACGCCTCCACATGCCCGACTATCCCAACGAGGGGGCACTGAGAGGTGGGCACGTCCCCGGAGCGCGCAACGTTCCCTGGAAGAAGGCTGCCAACGACGACGCCACGTTCAAGACTTTCGAAGGCCTCCAGCAGCTATACGTCGATGAGGTCGGGCTCAATCGGCACGACGATGTCATCGCCTACTGCCGGATCGGCGAGCGGTCCTCTCACACCTGGTTCGTGCTCACCCAGCTGCTGGGCTTCGACACGGTTCGCAACTACGACGGTTCCTGGACCGAGTACGGGAACGCGGTTCGGGTCCCGATCGAGCGCCCCTAAGTCCCTTATCACCAGGGGCCCAGGTCGGTCGGCCACGCGCTCAGCAGTGATCGCTTCGCAGTCGGTCAGAACGCTTTTCCAGCCGGGCATTGACCGAAGCGGATCGAGATCGCTGTTCCCCAGCGCTCCCGGTGACCACCACAAACCGCGCGAGATGCCGTCTTCCAGTTCGGCCAGGGATTCGTCGGTCTCGCTCCGCCGGGCGAGCAGGCATGCCGCCCAGAAGGTGAGGTCAGAGTCCCGGTCGGGATGCTGAGATCGGCCGGCATTGACCTGCAGCGAGGGCTGTCGCGTAGTGCCCCTCTTCGTAGGCCTCGAAGACTCTCGCAGCCAGTGCGCGGAAGTCCACACCCGTCACGCCTTCGAATCTACCGCCTACCCGCGTAGGGATTTTGGTGGCGACCTTTTATTTGGACGCACCGAATTGATTTGGTCACACAGCGATACGACGCTCGGTCGACAACGGAAAGTTCACCCCGGGCGCTTAGGACAGGGAGCGCTAACGACTAGCGACTGGCGATGAGTGTCTGATGAAGATGGTCGACGGATCTAGAGATGGATTCGAAGTCTGATGCCTTGCGTTTACCCGGCGGCGGATCGGGTCCTCCTGGCCATCTCAGTTTTCGCCGATGGACCGGGGAGTCGGGATCGATCTCCATTCCCATCCCGTGGATGGCGACATGGTGGTGATACCAACACAAGGTGATCAGATTGTCGGGGTGTTGGCTCCCTCCCCGGGAGCG
>JBOGEW010000001.1:0-8752 GCA_050742075.1 Acidimicrobiia bacterium | reverse complement strand
CTTCCCGGAGGCTTCGCCCACGGCGACTACCTGCGAACCGGTGCCATCGCCCGTTTCTCGCCGGTGATGAAAAGCGTTGCTGCCATGGCCGAGGCGGGCCGACCGGTGCTCGGGATCTGCAACGGCTTCCAGATCCTTTGCGAGGCCGGGCTGCTCCCGGGAGGCTTTATCGCCAACCGCGGACTCTCCTTCCTGTGCAAGTGGGTCGACCTCGAAGTCGCCGACCAAGCTTCGATGCTGACGGCCGGCCTGCAACCGGGTACTCATATCCGCTTACCGCTCAATTCCTACGAAGGGAACTTTGTCTCCGGGTCCACCGAGGCGCGAGTCGTCCTTACCTACCGCGACAACATCAACGGATCCGACGGCGCCGCTGCCGCCGTGGCCAACGGGGCCGGCAATGTGGTGGGAGTGATGCCTCATCCCGAACGTGCCTCCGCCGATTGGTTGGGGTCCTCCGACGGCAACCTCCTGCTCAGCTCTTTTCTCCAAGCCTCGGCGGCATGAGGACCGAGGAAATCGACCTCGAGCCCGAAGAGGGTGAGGTCCTGGCGCTGCACGCCCGCCTCGGTCTGACCGACGAGGAGTACGGCCAGATTGTCGATCGCCTGGGCCGGGAGCCGACTCGATCCGAACTGGCGATGTACTCGGTGATGTGGTCGGAGCACTGCTCCTACAAATCGTCCCGGGTCCATCTGAACCGGTTTCCCACCGAGGCGCCGTGGGTGGTGGTCGGACCCGGCGAGAACGCCGGAGTGGTCGATGTCGGCGAGGGATGGCTGGCGGCGCTCCGCATCGAAAGCCACAACCACCCATCCTTCGTCGAGCCCTATCAAGGAGCCGCTACCGGCGTGGGGGGGATCATCCGCGATATCGTCACGATGGGGGCCCGCCCCATCGCCCTGTGGGATTCGCTTCGTTTCGGCCCCCTGGACCAACCGAGAAACCGGTATCTATTCGCGGGAGTGGTGGGCGGCATCGCCGCCTACGGCAACGCCGTCGGGGTGCCCACCGTCGGGGGCGAACTCGCCTTCGCCGAGCACTACTCCGACAACCCCCTCGTCAACGTCATGTGTCTCGGGCTTTTGCGGGCCGATGATCTGGTGCTCGCCACCTCCGGCCCGCCGGGGTCGATTGCTGTTCTCCTCGGCGCCCCCACCGGTCGCGACGGGATCGGAGGCGCTTCGGTCCTCGCTTCCGCTTCCTTCGACGAGGGATCCCTGGACAAGCGCCCTTCGGTTCAGGTCGGAGATCCCTTCGCGGAGAAAAAGCTCATCGAGGCCTGCCTCGAGCTTTACTCGCGCAAGCTCGTAATCGGGGTCCAGGATCTCGGAGCGGCCGGTCTTTCCTGCGCCATCAGCGAGCCCGTCTCTCGCTCTGGTCATGGGATCGCCGTCGATCTCACGCGGGTTCATATCCGTGAGCCCGACATGACTGCACCGGAGCTACTGATGTCCGAGTCCCAGGAACGGATGATGGCATTTGTTCACCCTGACCGGGTCGACGAGGTGATCGAGGTCGCCCGCCGTTGGGAGACCGAGGCGTCGGTTGTCGGCGAGATCACCGATTCGGGGAATGTCGTCGTCTCATTCGCCGGAGACACCGTGGCCGACATCCCGACCCGGTCCCTCACCACCGAAGCACCCCGCTATGAACGACCGTTGGGTGAACCCGGTTGGATGGAAGACCTCTGGTCCAATACGGTCAAGTTCGTTGCTCAGCCGGCGATCGCCACCGGGCTCTTGCAGCTGCTCGGCGAACCCGAGCTCGGATCCAAGGAATGGATCTACGAGCAATACGACCACATGCTGTTCTTGAATACGGTGGTGGGACCGGGCCATGACGCCACCCTGCTCCGATTGAAGGGAACCGAGCGAGGCCTCGCCCTCAGCACCGATGGCAACGGAAGGGTTTGCTACCTCGATCCCCGTCGGGGAGCGGCCCGCCTCGTCTGGGAAGCTGCCCTCAATGTGGCGGTGGTGGGAGCCGAGCCGCTCGCGGTGGTGGACAACCTCATCTTCGGCAACCCCGAGAAACCCGATGTCATGTTGCAGTTCCGGGAGACCGTCGAAGGAATTTCGGAAGCCTGTGAAGCCCTGGGGGTGCCGGTCGTAGGCGGCAATGTTTCCTTCTACAACGAGACCGACGGTCTCGACATCTACCCGTCACCGGTGATCGGAATGCTGGGTTTGGTGGAGGAACTCTTGTTGCCACCTCCCCGCCTCGATCGGGCCGAGCCGGACATGGCGATCTATCTCATCGGAAACGAATGGGCACCGAACCTGGCGGGATCGGCGTTCGAGAAGGTCACTTTCGGCCACGTGGGAGGACGACCAACGGGCCCCGATCGAGCCATGGGCCGGGCCACGGTGACCGCCGCCCGAAGATTGGCCGAAGCCGGCATGCCCACCCTCCACGACATTTCGATGGGAGGATTGGCGCTCGCCATCGCCGAGATCTGCATCGCCTCCGGGGTCGGGGCGTCGGTTACCTACAACGACTGGCGCTTCCTCTTCAGCGAAGACCCCCATCGACTTTTGGCCGTCGCCCCTCCCGAGCAGGACGCCACCGTCACGGCGGTCTGTAGCGAGGTCGGCTTGCCTTTCGCCCGGATTGGGACCGTGGGCGGCGACGCCATCGTCTTCGATCGCGGTGGAGTGCGGGCGGCGGTCGATCTCACGGTGGCGTCCGAGACGTGGCGAAAAGCATTGCCCGGACATCTACGAAACTAAGGACCCTGTGAGCGAGCGTTCATCCCCCCTCCGGCGGCTCTGGCATTACACCGGCCCGCACCGCAAGAAGGTGGTGTGGGCCACGACCCTGTCGGTCCTAAACAAACTGGCGGACGTTCTCCCCGAATTGGTGATCGGCGCCGCCGTGGACGTGGTGGTCCGGGGGGCAGACTCGTTTGTGGGCCGGGCCTTCGACATCCCCGGCCGCTTCGAGCAGTTGCTGGTCCTGGCGCTGATCAACTTCATCATCTGGCTTATCGAGTCGGTCACCGAATACATCGCCAATCTCGGGTGGCGCAATCTGGCACAGACCATCGAGCACGAAGCACGGATGGACGCCTATCGCCATGTCCAGGAGCTCGAGATCGCCTGGTTCGAGGATCGGTCCACCGGTGGACTGCTCTCGATTCTCAACGACGACGTCAACCAGCTCGAGCGCTTCCTCGACGTCGGTGCTTCCGATTTCATCCGCACCTTCGTGAACGTCGTCTTTGTCGGTGTGGTCTTTTTCGCCGCCTCACCGATGGTGGGATTAGTTGCGTTTCTCCCCATCCCCCTGATCGTCTGGGGTTCGGTGGTTTATCAAAAGCGCCTGTCCCCGCGCTATCAGAAGGTGCGGGAGAGCGCCGGCGACCTTGGCGCCCTGCTTGCAGTCAACCTAAGCGGGATCGCCACCATTCGTGCTTTCTCGGCCGAAGAGCGGGAGTCCGAGCGGGTCGAAGGCATGTCCGACCGTTACCGCGTGGCCAATCGCGATGCGATTCGATTGTCCTCGGCCTTCGTCCCCATCATTCGACTCGCCATCCTTTGTGGCTTCACACTTACGCTGATCCTCGGGGGACGCGCCACTTTGGATGGCGCCATGGAGGTGGGGGTTTTCTCGGTGCTCGTCTACATGACTCAGCGTCTTTTGTGGCCGCTGACCCGACTGGGCGAGACCTTCGACCTTTACCAGCGGGCGATGGCATCGACCCGACGCATCCTCGACCTGCTGGCGGTGGCTCCCACCATCCGCCCCGGCTCGGGGCGACTGTCACATCCGGTCCAGGGCGAGATCGAATTTCACTCGGTCGACTTCGCCTATGCCGACGGGCGCCTGGTGTTGGACGATCTGAGCCTGTCGGTGCCGGCCGGCGAGACCCACGCCATCGTCGGCGCTACCGGCGCCGGGAAATCGACCTTGGTCAAGCTTCTGCTGCGGTTGTACGACCCGACGTCGGGCCGCATCACCTTTGATGGCAATGACCTGCGGGATCTCTCCTTCGCATCGGTCCGCCATTCACTTGGTTACGTCGGCCAGGATGTTTTTCTCTTCCAGGGAACGGTGCGGGAAAACCTGAGTTATGGCCGTCCTGACGCCACCGAAGCCGAGATCGAAGACGCGGCCGCCCTGGCCGAAGCGACGGAATTCATCAAGGAGCTGCCGCTCGGTTACGAAACCATCGTGGGCGAACGCGGTCAGAAGCTCTCCGGTGGGCAGCGCCAGCGACTTTCGATTGCTCGGGCGATTCTCCGCGATCCTCCGGTCCTGGTGCTAGACGAGGCCACCTCATCAGTTGACAACGAGACCGAAGCCGCTATTCAGCACTCGCTCGATATCGTCGGGAAGGACCGAACAGTGATCGTGATCGCCCATCGACTTTCAACGGTTCGCTTCGCCGATCGCATTCACGTTCTTGACGACGGACGGTTGATCGAGGCCGGCACTCACGACGAGCTGGTGGCTGGTGGAGGCCTCTACGCCGCCCTCTGGAGGGTGCAAACCGGCCTCCGATAACCCCTGTGGAAACCTAAGGCTTGGCCATGCGGTTTCCGCATGTTCTAGCCCGCGGTTTCCACGGGAATACCATGACCAGGTGAGCGAAAGATGGGGTGAGGCGTGCGGGGTCTTCGGGGTCTACGCCCCCGGCCAGGAGGCCGCCGATCTCTGTTACTACGGCCTCTTTGCCCTTCAGCACCGAGGCCAGGAGTCCGCCGGGATCGCCACCTCCGACGGGCGCACGGTCACTATCTACAAGGACCTCGGATTGGTGGCGCAGGTCTTTTCGGACACCAGCCTCGCCGGGCTCTCAGGGCACATCGGCATCGGTCACACCCGCTACTCCACCACCGGATCGAATCGCTGGGAGAACTCTCAACCCGCCAATTATCAGGTGGGGGCGACCTCGATTGCCCTGGCGCACAATGGCAATCTCACCAATACCGGTTCCCTTAGCGAACGCCACCCCTTGGCCGCCGGACAAGGCACCTCCGACTCAGCCGTAATGGTGGCAGCGATTGCGGCCGCGACCGATGACGACCGCAGTGACGGTCGCGGTCTGGAGATGGCGTTGGTCGAAACCCTTCCAAGGTTCGAGGGCGCCTTCTCTTTGGTCCTGATGGACCAGGGCCGGCTCTTCGGCGTGCGCGATCCCCATGGTTTCCGACCACTGTGCCTTGGGCGTCTACCCGAAACCGTCACCGGCAAAGCCGGTTGGGTGCTGGCTTCGGAAACCGCCGCCCTCGACATCGTCGGTGCATCATTCGTTCGCGAAGTGGCGCCTGGAGAGATGGTCATCATCGACGCCAGCGGGATGAGATCCAGTTTTCCGTTCCCGCGCACTCAGCCCCAACTTTGTGTGTTCGAGTTTGTGTACTTCGCCCGACCAGATTCCCAACTGGCGGGACGGAACATCTACTCGGCCCGCTACGAGATGGGCCGGCGGCTGGCTGCCGAGCATCCTCTCGAGGCCGACGTGGTCGTTCCGGTTCCCGAGTCGGGATTGCCCGCCGCCCAGGGATTTGCGGCGGTATCGGGCATTACCTATAGCGAAGGGCTGGTCAAGAACCGCTACGTCGGCCGCACCTTCATCGAGCCCAACCAGCTGCTGCGCGATCGTGGTGTGAAGCTGAAACTCAATCCGATCGTCGACACCCTCGTCGGCAAGAGAGTGGTGCTCATCGACGATTCCATTGTTCGTGGTTCGACCACCCGCCAGCTGGTTTCCCTGGTCCGGGAAACCGGAGCGAAGGAAGTCCATTTGCGGATCTCGTCTCCCCCTTATCGATGGCCATGCTTTTACGGAATGGATACGTCGGATCGCACTTCCCTGATCGCGGCCCGGATGGACACCGATGAGATTCGCCGCCATGTTGGGGCCGACTCTTTGGGCTACTTGTCCCTTGATGGATTGCTGGCCGCTACGGGAGCCGACCCTCGCAGCTTCTGTCACGCCTGTCTCTCCGGTGAGTATCCAACCGATGTCGAAGGAGCCCAAGGCAAGTTCTGGTTGGAAGAAGTCGGGGAGGTCTCCGATGACTTGGCCCGCCGTCGTTGAGTACTTATCGGGCGGCCGGTGTCAGCCTCGAAGGTGCTGATCGCCACGTCGAAGCGATCGCTCCCTTGGTCACGTCAACTTGGAGTTCATTGGTCGAGGGAAGCTTCGGCGGATTCGCCACCGGAATACGCATCCCATCGGGGTATCAGAGCCCGATCCTGATGATGACCGCCGATGGGGTGGGCACCAAGCTCGAACTGGCCCGGCGGACCCGACGTTGGGATGGAGTCGGCCACGACCTGGTGGCGATGGTGATAGACGACTTGGCTGCCTCTGGGGCAAGACCGCTAGGGCTGGTCGACTACATGGCAGTCGGCTCCCTTGATCCCGACCGCGACACGCGGGTGATCGCCTCGATCGCCTCCGCCTGCCGCGAGGCGGGAGTGGCGCTGTTGGGAGGCGAGACCGCCGAGCATCCCGGGGTGATGGAACCCGACCAAATCGACCTCGCCGCAGCCGCCCTGGGTGTTGTCGAAGAAGGGGCGGAGCTCGGGAAGGCGCGGGTTGAGGAAGGCGACCTGGTCATCGGCCTTCCTTCTCCCAACCTTCGCTCCAACGGCTTCTCGCTGGTGCGACGAGTTGTTGCCGACCGCGATCTGGATGATGTTTTTCCCGGTGAAACAGCTTCCCTGGGCGAGGTCCTTTTGCAGCCGTCGGTCCTCTACTCCCCGCTGGTCCAGCCCATCCTCAGCCTCTCTCACGCCTGCGTCCACGTCACCGGTGGTGGTCTAATCGGCAACCTCCCTCGAGTGTTACCTGAGGGTCTGGGGATCGAACTCTGGACGAGCAGCTGGAAAGTGCCGCCGGTTTTTCAGACCCTGGGCGAGTGGGGAGGAATTCCCCAAGCTGACCTTTTCTCCGTCTTCAACATGGGAATCGGTTTCTGTCTGATCGCTCCTCCCGAGACAGTCGACACAGTGATCACGTCCAGCCAAGGACTGATGATTGGGGAGGTCGTTGGCACTCCCGGAGTGACCCTGGCTTCCTGATCCTGACCGCTGACTAGGTACAGAAACCCATATAACCCAGGGAACCCTGTGGATAACTTCACTCCGCTCGGTCTAGGGCATTTGGGAGTGGGGCGGCGAGCGCCGCCATGAAGCTGGGAGGCTTTTTTAGTGCGTCGTTATCGCCCGCGGCACTTGGCGCGCAAAATTCGAAGAAGTTTCACCCCTACACGCGCCTGGGCGCTCGCTTTGTCCTTTGTCATCGTCACGAGTGGTGTCTCGTTGGCGGAGACAATCAATGTCACAGACGTTTTCGATGACAGCGCCACGGTGGCCACCAACAGCGGTGCCTCCGCGATCGACGTATTAGCCAACGACACCGTCATCCAAGGTGGAACTCTGACGATCACCGAAGTCACCCAGGGTGTGAACGGAGCGGTGACGATCACCAATGGCGGCGCCGACATGACCTATGAGCGCAGCCTCGATTTCTGTGGTACCGATTCGTTCACCTACACGATTACGGATGGCCTCCTCGGCACGGACACCGCAACGGTCGCAGTCGACGTCACCTGCGAACCTCCGGCAGAGGAAGCCACAACCACCACTGCACCTCCCGTCGACGAAACCACTACCACCACCACCACACCTCCGCCGGACGAGACCACAACCACCGCACCGCCCGCCGACGAAACCACCGCCACCACCACACTCCCGCCGGACGAGACCACAACCACCACCACGGCGCCGACCGCTCCCGTTATTGACCTTTCCACCGCTTCGACGCTGATCGTCAAGCTGGTCGCCGGTCTCAGCCCGGAGGAACAGGCTGCAGTCATCCTGTCCAATGGCGGTGTCGAGACCGCGGTGATCGACGTGCTGCGCCTCCACATGGTGGCTGTCGCTCCCGAGACGGTCGACGAAACGATCTCGGCTTTCGCCGCCGACCCGGCAGTCGTGAGCGTCGATCTGGACTTGCCCCGCACGGCCGAAGCCATCCCCAACGATCCTGGCTACGCGGATCAGTGGGCGCTCCCACTCATTGGCTGGGAAGAGGTCTACGGAGTCGTCGCGCCCTTAGGCAGTTCAACACTCGCCGTGCTTGACACCGGTGTCGATGCCAGCACGCCCGACCTGGCTGGTCGAGTCGTGGGCGGTTGGTCCTTTGACGGCACCGACCCGACCAGCGATGAGAGCGGCCACGGCACCCACGTCGCGACCATCGCCGCCGCCAACGACGACGACGGGACTGGGATCGCAGGCGTCGCATTTTCGGGTGTAAACATCATGCCTGTCCGGGTCCTCGGCGACGATGGCACGGGACAAGACAGCGACATCATCACCGGCCTGGTCTGGGCCGTCGACCACGGCGCGGACGTCATCGTGATGGCATTCTCCAACCCCGGCGAGAGCGCCGCGCTTCAGTTCGCGGTCGATCACGCCTGGACCAGAGGCGTTGTCCTCGTTGCCGCAGCCGGTAACGACGGCGGCAGCTCGCCGACCTATCCGGCTGGCCTGGCGAAGGTGGTGGGCGTCGGCGCGACCAATTCGTCCGACAACATCTGGTCGGGCAGCAACCAGAGCAACGCCGTCTTCATGGTCGCTCCCGGCGTTGGTATCGCGTCTTCAATCGGAAATGTGACCGGTACCTCGGCCTCGGCAGCCATGGTCGCCGGCGCTGCCGCGGTCATGCCAGCGAATGACTCCAGCGCGTCTCCCTCAGTGATCGTCGGCCGCCTGGCCCGTAATGCCGAAG